>JAIRWW010000118.1 GCA_031268685.1 Azoarcus sp. | reverse complement strand
CGCCGTCGATCTCTCGTCCGAGGCGCTCGTGGTCGCGCAAAGGAATATCGACGACTACGGCCTCGAAGATCGCATCGAACTCCTGCAAGGCGACCTGTTCGATGCCCTCGGCGACGACGAGCAACTGTTCGAGCTGATCGTCTGCAATCCGCCTTACGTCACCGCCGAAGCGATGGCGAACCTGCCCCCCGAATACCTGCACGAACCGGCGCTGGCGCTGGCTGCTGGCGACGACGGCCTCGATGCGGTGCGCCGCCTGCTTGCCGGCGCGGCAAAGCATCTTTATCCGGAAGGGCTTCTTGCAGTCGAAATCGGGCACAACCGGCATTTGGTAGAAAATGCTTTTCCAGAACTGCCTTTCAAGTGGTTGTCGACCAGCGGCGGCGATGACGGCGTTTTTCTATTGCGGCGGGAAGATTTGCCGAAAACCTAGGGCAGTCCGCAGTCCGCGATAAAATCTTTGGGAAAGCCCCGAACAAGTCATCTCCGTTCGGGCTGAACCTGAATAACATAATGATTATACGAAGAATATCTTTCTACAAGTTCAGGTCGGACGGAATTGCGCAAAGCCAGAAACCAGGCAGTCGATACCATGCAGCACCAACCGGCTCGCGTTCTGTTTTGCTCACCGGCAAGATAAGGTAAGTAAACATAAAAAATCTTTTTAGCATAATTTTATTTTCTGGCAATGCGTTTGTTTTACGAACAATTATAGAAAAGAAAAATACAGCCAAAGCAATATCTGTCCGAAAGGTAAATATTGTGAAACAACATATTATTTCATTCGTCAATTCGTAATTTACACAATATAAAAAGGAAAAATCCAGCATTCAGCGTACTGCTGGCCCTTGATTTCCATGACGTACACTGCTTCATGTCTTTGTGAAAAGGTATATTGGTAATTTCCGTAATTAACCATTTCCCGCATACGCTTAAACTATGGAGTATGCTTGTATGTAGATATGAAAAGTTCGCCAGACGTATTTCCAGCATTTCCGCCATTGCGATCGGAAAATATCGCTCATCGGCGATATAACGCATGGATTTCCGATGAAACAATGGAGGATTATGCCCTCCGTTACGCCCCGCGCGGTTTTCGTAAATGGGGCGAATGGCATATTGCAAATACCGCTTTAAGCTCCGTATCCTTCCTTGCGCTGGAAGCCATTGGGGCCATTATCTCGATCAATTACGGCTTTACCAATGCGATGTGGGCCATCCTGGTCGTTGGCGCGCTCATTTTCCTGGCCGGAATACCTATTGCCCATTACGCCGCGCGCCATAACCTGGATATAGACTTGCTGACGCGAGGCGCGGGTTTCGGCTATCTCGGATCGACGATCGCATCGCTGGTGTACGCCGTATTCACCTTCACCTTTTTCGCCATCGAGGCCGCCATCATGGCCATGGCCATGCGGATGGTGGTGGATTGGCCCTTGCCTGTGTGTTATGTGCTGTCCTCGCTTGTTGTCGTGCCGCTGGTCATGCGCGGCATCACCTGGATATCGCGCTTCCAGGCTTGGACACAGCCGGTATGGCTATTCCTGACTATCTTGCCTTTTGTCTGGCTTGCGTTCGACAAACCTCAGCTGTACCGGGAATTTGCCGGCATGCTGGGATTGCGTGAGGGTGGCGGCGATTTCCAGCCGCTCCTGTTCGCCACCGCCGCCGCAGTCGTTTTTTCACTGATAGTGCAAATCGCCGAGCAAGTGGATTACCTGCGCTTCATGCCGCCGCCACGACCTGGCCACCGTGTGCGCTGGTGGCTGGCGCTCCTCGCCGCCGGCCCTGGCTGGATCGTGCCGGGCATGCTCAAGATGGCCGGCGGCGCTTTTCTGGCGTTTGTCGTCATGGCATCCGGCATGTCGTCGCAACAGGCCATTGAGCCGCCGCAAATGTATCTGGCCGCATTCCGGGAAATTTTCGGCGCATCCGGACTGGCCATTGCCGCTACGGTGGCGCTCGTGCTGGTTTCGCAAATCAAGATCAATGTCACCAATGCCTACGCAGGATCGCTGGCATGGTCCAACTTCTTCGTCCGCTTGGCCCACAATCACCCTGGGCGCGTGGTGTGGCTGGTTTTCAATGTCTTCATCGCCACGCTGCTGGCGGCGATGGGCATCTTCGATGCCATCGGAAAAATACTGAGTCTCTATGGGCTTCTTGCCGCGAGTTGGATTGGCGCGCTGGCTGCGGATCTGGCGATCAATAAACCCTTGCGCCTGTCGCCGCCGGGCATCGAATTCCGCCGGGCCTATTTATACGATTTCAACACCGGCTTCGCAGCCATGTTGTTGGCAATTCTGGCTGGCGGCCTGGCCTGTATCGGCACGTTCGGCGAAGCCGCGCAGGCGTTTTCGAGCTTCATCGCGTTCGGGACGGCCTTCCTGCTCGCTCCGCTCCTGGCCGCGGCGACGCGAGGCCGCTATTACCTCGCGCGCCAGCCTGCAAAGATCGGGGATGCGCCAGCCGAAAATCTCCATGTCTGCGTGGTTTGCGGCAATTCGTTCGAGGAAGCGGACATGGTGTATTGCCCGGTTTCCCAGTCGGGCATCTGTTCGCTGTGCTGCTCGCTGGAGACTGGCTGCCGCGATCATTGCAAGACCGCGCCCGGTCCGGATACGTCCACGCAAGCTGAGCCGGCCGCTTTTACCCCCCCTTCCAGCAAGGCCCGCAGCATCTTTTATCTAGTGCTGGCACTGCTCCTGAGCGCGTTTGCCGCGCTCGCGCTTGCGGCGATATATGTCCATTGCGAACCGTCGTCGGCCATCTCCCAGATATTTCCCGCTTTCCTCAAGATATTTACCGCCTTGGCCCTGCTCGTCGTCTTTTGCGGCTGGTGTGCGATGCGATCTGGAGACCGCCGCGACATGGCGCAAGCGGAAGCATTGCGCCAATCCCTGATGTTCTTGCAGAGAACCGAAGCGCGGCGTGATGACGACCCGTCTGCTCCGCAGCCGGAAGCGTGGGATGGCCGGGATGTGTGATCCAGCCGTGCTGGCGAAATAATCGGAAGCATTGTGTTTGGTGCTTGATGGTCTGCCGACGCACAGGGCGGCGGCGGTCGAACATGCAAGTAATAAGACTTCTATCATTCCGCTTTTGCGATCTCTGCCGCTTCAAGCCAGCCGACCCCCATGGCCTTGCCCCGATACGAGAGTTCGGCGCATATCTGTCACGAACTTTCAATCCTGCCCGAACCGCCCGGTTCATTGGATAATGCCTTCCCAAGGCTGTTTGGCGGCTGCCGATGCGTGTGACGGTGTGTGTGCCGGAGCCGTCGGAATCCTGGAATGCCATGGAATCGACCGGATGATAAAGACATGCTTCTGATGATAGACAACTACGAC
>JAIRWW010000056.1 GCA_031268685.1 Azoarcus sp. | reverse complement strand
CCCCCCCCCCCCCCCCGCATTACGGCACAATACGGGGGAACACAGGAAGACGCCCATGCCGACTTTCTTTCCAAAGCCTTGCAGCCCCTGTTCGACGCGGAGCTTGCGGCGCTTTACGCGCTGGTTGAAAAAACGCTGGTGCAGCGGGCGTTTGAACATTGCGACAATAACCAGGTGCGGACAGCCCATCTTTTGGGGATTTCCCGCAACGTGTTGCGCGCCTTGTTGAAACGTTACGGGTTTCTGGCCGCCACCGGCAGAACGCCGCGCGAAAAAACGGCGCGACTCCCGTATGAATCCGGACTTGTCAATACCGACGAAAACCGGATACTCGCGGTTGGCTGAATCCGTGAAAAATACCGTCACCCAATCCGTGCTTTCCTGTAAAGAAAAACCGGCGCAAATCAGGAACAGTCCTTCCCGCTTTTGGGGGAGGGACGGATGTTCGGAATTTCCGGAAAGAATTCTTCTGTTCCGGGTCAATGAAAACAACCCGTTTCTATATATCGCATAGAATCAAAATCGTTATATACAAATAACAATGATTTATTTTACTTGTTGTGATTGTTTTTGTAAATTTCGGGTTCCTCAATTTTTTATGGATGGAAAAATCATGAATCACATTTTTTTGCGTCACGCGCTGGCGGGCATTGTGTCCGGTCTGCTGTTGACCGGCAGTGTTCAGGCCGCCGACGTAACCCTGCTGAACGTTTCTTACGACCCGACGCGTGAGCTGTATCAGGATTACAACGCCGCTTTCAGCAAATACTGGAAACAAAAGACCGGCGACAATGTGACCGTCAAGGCTTCGCACGCCGGTTCCAGCAAACAGGGACGCGCGGTCATTGATGGACTCGAAGCCGATGTGTTGACGCTGGCGCTGGCCTACGACCTCGACGAAGTCGCCGCGTCCGGCCTGTTGGTCAAGGACTGGCAGAAAAAGCTGCCGCTGAACGCCTCGCCTTACACCTCCACCATCGTGCTGCTGGTCAGGAAAGGCAATCCCAAGAGCATCAAGGACTGGGGCGATCTGATCAAGCCCGGCATTGAAGTCATCACGCCCAATCCCAAAACTTCCGGCGGCGCGCGCTGGAACTATCTGGCGGCCTGGGCCTACGCCAAGCAACTGCCCGGCGGTTCCGACGCCACGGCGAAGGAGTTTGTCAAAAAGATCTACGGCAATGTGAAAGTGCTGGATTCCGGCGCGCGCGGCTCGACCATCACCTTTGTGGAACGCGGCATTGGCGACGTGCTGATCGCCTGGGAAAACGAAGCCTATTTGTCGGTCAAGGAACTTGGCCCGGATAAATTCGACATCGTGACGCCTTCCCTCTCCATTCTGGCTGAACCTCCGGTAGCGGTGGTCGACAAGGTGGTTGACAAGCGCGGCACCCGCAAGGTAGCGACGGAATACCTGAATTATCTGTATTCCCCCGAAGGCCAGGAGATCGCCGCCCGTAATTTCTATCGTCCCAGTGACGCGAAAGTGCTGGCCAAATACGCCAAACAGTTTGCCAAGGTCAATCTCGTGACCATCGACAAGGCATTCGGCGGTTGGGCCAACGCGCAAAAAACCCACTTCTCCGACGGCGGCGTATTCGACCAGATTTACGCCAAATAAGTCCTTCGTTTCCCATCTCCTCTCTTTCCCGCCGCAGTCCCCCTCGACTCCGGCGGGAGTTTTTTGTGTCCTTGCGAACGGTGCGCGCCTGCGGCCGCGGGGGACGTTCCAGACTGAACCATGCTTTTGCCGCGTCGTTGCGCGGAAATGATGGAAAAGACAGGGCGCGTATTCCCAAACGCGCCGCATTTTTTATCCCATTGAATTTGCCGGAGACCGCGCCTTCGGAGGATGCTTCAATTCCCTCCTCTTCAAAGGGGAGCAGTCTCCCCTCGCGGGCATTGTTCTTAGATAGTGTCGTCACGACATATGATATTATCACATTGTCCCAGTTGCCTGAAGAGAAAACCATGTGTTCTGGATTTTACGAACAGGGGCGCCGTGGCGGGATCTGCCGCCGGACTATGGGGATTGGAAGAACACGCATCGTCGTTTCTGTCGTTGGCGGGACAAGAGGGTCTGGGAAGGTTTGTTGGAGCAGTTGATCGAGGAGCCGGATTACGAATGGTTGATGATTGACGCCAGTCACATCAAGGCGCCTCCTCATGCGGCAGGAGCGCGAGGAGGCAACCAGGGCATGAGCGTAACAAAAGGGGGCTCAACAGCAAGATACACTTGGCCGTGGATGCGCATGGTATGCCGGTCAGACCATTTATTACGGAAGGCGCCGTCGCGGATTGCACGATGGCTGGCGCACTGATTGAAGGATGGATGCCGGGCATCTGCTGGCGGATCGTGGATACGACAGCGACGCGATTGTAGCCCAAGCGACGGCCCAGGGAATGCAGGCGCAAATTCCGCCACGCAGGAATCGCAAGGTACAACGAGACGATGATAAGTACTTGTATCGACTACGCCATCTTGTTGAAAACGCTTTTTTGCACCTGAAGCGGTGGCGTGGGATTGCCACTCGCTATGCTAAAAACACCGCATCTTTCGTTGCTGCCGTTCAAATCCGCTGTATCGCACTATGGGCTAATATTTCGTGACGACACTATCTAAGAAATTTTAAAAAGCCTGCAAACTACTTCTCCATTTGGGCTTGCCCCTCGGCTGGACATCGGCGATCCCCCCGAATGACAGAATCCGCCGAACTTCACTCCCCTGCCCCGCCGCCACGCTGGCGGACGGCTTCGAACAGGCATATGCCGCTGGCTACCGAAACGTTGAGGCTTTCGACGCTGCCCGCCATCGGGATATGCGCCAATTCGTCGCAAGTGGCCCGCGTCAAGCGGCGCAGGCCCTCGCCCTCGGCTCCCAATACCCAGGCAAGCGGCCCTCGCTGGTCGATGTCGAAAACGGATTTTTCTGCCTCGCCCGCCGCCCCGACGACCCATACTCCGGCTTTTTTCATCTGCTCCAATGCCCGCGCGATATTGGTTACGGTGATGTAAGGCACGGTTTCAGCCGCGCCGCTGGCGACTTTGATCGCGGCGGCATTCAGGCTGGCGGCGCGATCCCTGGGCACGATGACGGCATGCGCGCCAGCCGCATCCGCCACCCGCAGGCATGCGCCCAGATTGCGCGGGTCTTGCACGCCATCGAGCACCAGCAGCAAAGCTGGCCCGGACAGGGATTCCAGTACGTCATCAAGCACGATCATGCGTTGCCGGGCGTCGACGCGGGCAATAACGCCCTGATGGCGGCGGGTGCCCACCATGCCGTCGAGGCGCTCGCCTTCGACCTGGGTCATTCTGACCCCTGCTTCTTCGGCAAGCCGGTGGACTTCGCGCGCGCGCACATCGTTGCGCAGCGCGGAAAGGTAAAGCTCGAATACGGCTTCCGGATCGCGGCGCAAACGGCCAAGCACGGCATGAAAACCGTAGATCAGGCGGCTGGGCGCACTCGCCGCCACACTGCCGTTGCTGTTGCCGTTGCCGCCACTTTCATGCTCCTGCTCGTGACGGGCGCCAGTGCGTGGCGCGCGCGCTTTTTTCCGGCCCATGGAAGAATTGCGTTCAGGCATGGCGCTTACCTCCGGCGCGGCGCGTTTCGCCTTCGATCAGGCGGAAGTCGATTTTGCTGGTTTCCAGGTCGGCGCGAACCAGTTGCACATTTACCCGGTCGGATAGGCGGTAGCGAACATGCGTGCGCTCGCCCGTCAGTTCGTGGCGGGATTCGTCGAAGTGGAAATAATCGCTGCCAAGGTCTGAGATGTGCACAAGTCCCTCGATGAAAATGTCGTCGAGCGCGACGAATAAGCCGAAAGGCAGCACCGCCGACACGCTGCCGGAAAATGTCTCGCCGATCCGGTCGCGCATGTAGTAGCACTTGAGCCACGCCATTACGTCGCGGGCGGCTTCGTCGGCGCGGCGCTCGGTCGTTGAACATGTCATGCCTACGGCATTCCAGTCGCCCGGGTCGTAGCGCTCGCCGACGAGCACGGCTTTTATGGCGCGATGCACGAGTAAATCGGGGTAGCGCCGGATCGGTGAAGTGAAATGCGTGTAGGCATCGTAGGCAAGTCCGAAATGGCCGACATTGTCCGGGCTGTAGACGGCTTGGCGCAAGGAGCGCAGCAGCATCGTCTGCAGGAGTTGGGCATCTGGACGTGTCCGCGTCTTGTCGAGCAGCGCTACATAATCTTTGGCCGTCGGTTTGTCGCCGCCGCCGAGGGCCAGGCCGAATTCGGTAAGGAAGCCGCGCAGTTTTTCGAGTTTCTCCGCCGTCGGCCCCTCATGTATACGGTAAAGCGCCGGATGTCCGCGGCTTTGCAGAAAATCCGAGGCGCACACGTTGGCGGCAAGCATGCATTCTTCGATCAGGCGATGCGCATCGTTGCGCGTCTCGGGGACGATGCGCGCGATCTTGCCTTGATCGTCGAATTCCATGCGCGTTTCGGCGGTCTCGAAGTCGATTGCTCCGCGCCGCGAGCGCGCTTTGAGCAGGGCGCGAAACAAGCAGTCGAGATTCCGCAGATGGGGCAAAAGATCGCCAAGCGCATCCGCCGCCTCTGCATCCTGTTCGTAAAGCGCCGCCGCTACCTGCCCGTAGGTGAGCCTTGCATGGGAAAACATTACCGAGGGATAAAAACGATAGGTTTCTATTTCTCCGTTCGCGGCAATGTTTATGTCCGCAACCATGCAAAGGCGTTCGACTTGCGGATTGAGCGAACACAGCCCGTTGGAGAGTTTTTCCGGCAGCATGGGTATTACGCGGCGGGGGAAATACACCGAATTGCCGCGCTCGCGGGCATCGTGGTCGAGCGCGCTGCCCGCCCCGACGTAATGCGACACGTCGGCAATTGCTACCACCAGCCGCCAGCCGCGCCCGCGGCGCTCGCAGTAAACCGCGTCGTCGAAGTCGCGCGCGGTCTCGCCATCTATGGTTACCAGAGGCAGGCTGGTGATGTCTTCGCGCCCGGCGCGGTCTTTTTTGCGTACAGTCTCCGGCAGCTTGCGCGTTTGCGCGCGCGCTTCGGGCGAGAACACGAAGGGCAGTTCATGTTTACGCAGTGCGATTTCGATTTCCATGCCGGGGTCGGCATAATCGCCGAGAATTTCGACGATGCGCCCAACGGGCCGGGCATCGCGCGCCGGTTGGCCGACTAGTTCTACTACGACCACTTGCCCCGAGTTGGCCCGCTTGCCGCCGGATGCGACCAGGATATCCTGCGCCAATCGCTTGTCTTCCGGCGCGACGACTTTTACGCCATGCTCATCGAGCACACGGCCCACAATCCGGGTGTTGCCGCGTTCGAGCACTTCGACGATCTTGCCTTCCGGACGGCCCCGCCTGTCCAGGCCGGTAAGGCGCGCAATCACGCGGTCGCCATGGAAGGCTTCGCGCATGGTCTTGGGGCCGAGGAAGATATCGTCGCCGCCATCATCCCGGCGCAAAAAACCGAAGCCGTCGGGGCGTCCTTCAACACGGCCGCGTATCAGCCCGGCTTTGTCCGGCAGCAGCCATGCATCGCGGCGATTGCGCAGTAACTGCCCGTCGCGCAACATCGCCCGCAGGCGGCGCTCGAAAACCCCGTATTCATCGCTGCTGATGTCCAGTGCATTCGCAAGCGTATCGAACTGCATCGGTACGCCGGCACGGGAGAGGATCTGTTCGATGTATTCCCGGCTGGGCAGAGGCAGGGCGTATTTCTGCATTTCGCGCTCAAAAAAAGGATCGGCGCGGCGAATTGCGCTCGGTGTGGCATCCTCGTTTTTCTTTGTTTTT
>JAIRWW010000024.1 GCA_031268685.1 Azoarcus sp. | reverse complement strand
CGCCATGCATGACACCTTTGGACAGCAGTATGTCTGCCCGGCCTCTGTTTTGAACTTCTCCCGTTTCTCCTTTTGAAAGGGCTGTCTCCAATGCCTGCGTCTGCCTGTCGTATGCCTTCTTATAACATTTAAGCGCCTCGGGGTAATTACGTTGTTCGTAATAGCTTTTCGCCATCCTGACATTCTCGTCGGCCAAATAGTCGAGATCGGGCAGGGATGGCTGCGACATCTTATTCGCGTCGCCGGACTGACTAAAGAGTACGCGCCTCCTATACCTCATATACAAATATAACAATACGGCAGCAATGCCGAATATCCCGGCAAGGACAGGTTTATCAGCGAAAAAACTGATGACTATTGCAATGCCGCTACACACAGTGATAAGCACTGAAATAGTATTAAAACGCTTGAAAAGAAGACCTTCGCCCCGAAAAAACTGTTCCACAAAAACAAACCCGCGCTCAAAAAAGTGCTTGCCGTTCATCGTCGTTTCCTTCCCCCCTGTGGATGCCATTGAATCCAGCTGTTCGCCATTGTTACATCGTCATGACGCCTCCCGCAAGTCATGCCCTGCGCCGGGAACGCGCCCTTGCGGTTCGCCGGGCGGCGCTGCTCAAACACCGAAGCGCGCGGTTTGCACATCCACCGGAGAGCGAGAAAACAAGGCCAGAAAGCCTGGGCAAGCATTCATCCTGGCGGGGGTATTGCCCCCATGCCCACTCCAGCGCCTTGGGGTAATCGCCCTGGCTGTTGTACACCACGGCGAAGCTGAGCTGATTTTCCTGGATCAAGTGTAAAGATTTAAACCGAAGCTGCTCCAAGCGGCTGCTTGAGTTTCTGCGCTTCGATCAAAGACGCGATGCTTGCAAGGCAGATGCTGTTGCGCTGAATCTGCCAATCCAGATCATCCCCGCCGCGCATCCAGCACGCCCTTTACTCCGCGTATAAGATTCAATGCATTCTGCAATTGCGCGACGCCGCCGACTTCCAGTGTGAAACACATGTAGGCCAGGCTTTTCTTGCTTTGCGTGTTGACTGCCGTCACATTGATCCGCTCGCGCAGCAGCAGTTCGGAGATGTCGCGCAAGAGACCTTGGCGATCCGTGGCCTGCACGGCTATATCCACCGAAAACGCCGACGGCTGTTCGTCGCCGCCCTGCCCTCCCCATTCGGCGGCAATGACTCGTTCGGGATGACGATCGGCAAGGTGGCGGAAGTCGCGGCAATCGACGCGATGGATTGAAACGCCGCGTCCGCGCGTGACGAAGCCTTTGATGGCATCGGGCGGCGCGGGCTTGCAGCAGCGCGACAGCGATGTCAACAAATTGCCGACGCCAACGATCAAGACTTTGCCGGAACTGCTGCCCGAACGGCTGCGGCTGACTACGATCTCCGGCTTGGCGGCCTCGGCGGCGGGCGCGGCGGCGGCATCCATTTCGCGCATCGCTGTCTGCAAGGCGCGCAAGCCGACTTCACTGCGGCCAGCGGCAATGAAAAGCGCATCGGCGCTCTTGAAGCCGAGACGGGCGGCCAGGGCTTCGATGCTGGCCTGTCCGTGGCCGTCGCGCTGCATCTCGCGGATTACGTAGGCGCGCCCGCGCGCAAGCAGGTCTTCTTCGTCCAGCGCGCTGAAGTATTGCCGTATTTTGCGCCGGGCATGGACTGTGGCCACATAGCCCTGACGCGCATCGAGCCAGTCGCGCGATGGCCCGCCTTCTTTTGCGCTGGTGATTTCGACCGTCTGGCCGCTTTTCAGTCCGGTATTGAGCGGCACGAGATGCCCATCAACCTTGGCCCCCCTGCAACGATGACCAAGGTCGGTATGCAGGCGGTAGGCGAAATCGACCGGCGTCGCTCCGCGCGGCAGGTCGATGACTCTGCCCTGCGGCGTGAGCGCATAGACGGTGTCGTCGAGGGATGCTTGTTTGATCTGCTCAAGCCAGCGCGACGAACCGGCGACTTCGTCTTTCCATGACAGCAGGCTGCGCAGCAGTGCAATTTTGTCGTCGTATTCGCTCCCTCCCGCGCCAGCGCCTTCTTTGTAGCGCCAGTGCGCCGCTACGCCCAGTTCGGCATGCCGGTGCATGGCATGGGTGCGCACTTGCACTTCGAGCGCCCGCCCGTCGCCCGCCAGCACCGCCGTATGCAGGGACTGGTAGTTGTTTCCCTTGGGGCGGGAGATGTAGTCGTCGTATTCTTTGTGAATTGGCCGCCATATTTGGTGCACGATGCCAAGCACTGTATAGCAGTCGCGCACTTCGTCGACCAGCACCCGCAAGGCGCGGATGTCGTAGACCTGCGAGAAGTCGATTTTCTTGGAGCGCATCTTGTTGTAGATGCTGTATATATGCTTGGGGCGGCCCTGTATTTCCGCTTTGATGCCGATTGATTCCAGCTCGCTGCGCAGCCGCGCGATGGCATTCTGGATAAATTCTTCGCGCTCGGAGCGGCGCTCGTCGAGCATTCCGGCAATGCGCCGGTAGGTTTCGGGTTCAAGAAAGCGGAAGGATAAATCTTCCAGTTCCCACTTGAGTTGCCATACTCCGAGGCGATTGGCGAGCGGCGCGTAGATATCCAGAACTTCGCGCGCTACATTCAGGCGTCTTTCATTGTCTATGTCTGTGTAATAACGCAGGGTCTGGGTTCGGGAAGCCAGCCGCACCAGTACGACGCGAATATCTTCGACCATCGCCAGCAGCATCTTGCGCAGGGTTTCGGTCTGGGCGCGAAGTTCCGGCGCGGTGGCGGCGGCGGCCACACGGGTTAGAACCCGCAGGCGGTTGAGCTTGCGCAGGCCGGAAACCAGCCGGGCGACGTGTTCGCCGAAATCGGCTTCCAGCCTTTCGCGCGCATTCTCGACGTATTCTTCTACGGAAAAAAGCAGCGCCGCGACGCGGGTATCTACATCCAGACGCAGCGAGGCGACAATTAGCGCGCAACCCAGCGAGTGCGTCCAGACCGGCTCGCCCGTGCCGAGAACACGATCTTCGTAAGCTTCGGCGGCAAAAGCGAGCGCGCGCTCGATGACAGCGCGCTCTCCGGGCGTCAGCCCTTCGGCAAGCAGTTCGATGGGCGGCGCGGCCACATCGCGGTCGACTGCGTGCGTGACGGAAACCATGGCATTACACGGCCATGCCCGCCAAGACAGGCGCAGCGCCGCGCGGAAACGCGCCGGGCAATTGAGGGCCGTACATTCGAGGGCCGTGCATTCGGCTCATCCTGTCCTGTTCTCCGCTATCCAAGCCATTTTCTTGCATTCCGGAACATCCGCAGCCATGGCGAGGCGTCCGGGCTTTTGTCGATAAGCCATTGCGGCGCCCAGGACATTTGCAGGGTGCGCGCCGTGCGCTCGGGGTGCGGCATCATGATCGTGAAGCGGCCATCCGGGGTGGTAAAGCCGGTCGCGCCATCAGGCGAGCCGTTGGGGTTGGCTGGATAGCGGACCGCTGGCGCGCCACGGTTGTCAATGTAGCGTATCGAGACGAGGGCCGCCTGTTGCGCGGCTTCATCGCGGAAAACCGCCCTGCCCTCGCCATGGCTCACTACGATGGGCGCGCGGCTGCCGGTCATGCCGGCGAAAAATATGGAAGGGCTTTCCAACACTTCTGTCATGACGAAGCGCGCTTCAAACCGCTCGCTGCGGTTGTGCCGGAAGGCTGGCCAGTTTTCCGCGCCGGGAATGATCGGGGCCAGGCAAGCCATCATCTGGCAGCCATTGCATACGCCGAGCGCAAATGTATCGCCACGGGCGAAAAACGCTTCAAACTGCGCCCTGAGCGCTGGATTGAACAGAATCGATTTCGCCCAACCCTGCCCCGCGCCGAGCACGTCGCCATAGGAGAAACCGCCGCAAGCCGCGAGGCCCTGAAAGCCGCCGAGATCGCGCCTCGCCGCTTGCAGGTCGGACATGTGCACGTCCACCGCCTCGAAGCCCGCGCGGGTGAAAGCCGCCGCCATCTCGAACTGCGAGTTCACGCCTTGTTCGCGCAGAATCGCTATCTTCGGGCGAGCGCCGCGTGCGATGAAAGGCGCGGCCACGTCCTCGCACACGTCGAAGGATGCGTGCAGCGACAGTCCCGGATCGGCTGCATCGGCAAGCGCATCGAATTCTTCCTGCACGCAGGCGGCATCGTCACGCAGACGGGCGATATGGCAGCCGGTTTCCGACCAGGCGCGCAGCCAATCGGCGCGCGGCGCGGCCAGCACCAGCCGGGCATTGCGGCGGAAACGGATTTCGTCCTTGTCGTTCGGTTCGCCGATGAAGTGATAATCCAGCCCGGCGCTATTCAGGATCGCGCCAACCTGCGAGCGGTCGCGGCGGCGGATTTGCACCACGCCGCCGAGTTCTTCGGAGAACAGCGCCCCGACCAGATGGTCGTCGAAACGGCCTTTGAGCAGTTCAGGGGTTTTGTCGAGACCGTCGGCATCGTTCATCGCGGCATCGAAGCAAACCGTGTCGAGCACCAGGGACAGCCCGCAACGGCTGGCGAAAGCCATCTCGCACACCGTGGCAAACAAGCCGCCATCGCTGCGGTCGTGATAGGCGAGAATCAGATCATCGCGGCGCAAGCGCTGGATCGCGCCGAAAAACGCCGCCAAATCCTGCGGCGAAATGTCCGGCGCATGTTCGCCGATGCTGCCATATACCTGCGCCAGTACCGAACCGCCAAGGCGCTTGGCTCCACGCCCGAGGTCGATGAGGATGAGTTCGGTTTCTTCGCCTTCCGGGAATTGCAACTGCGGCGTCAGGGTGCGGCGAATGTCCGCAACCGGCGCGAAGGCCGTGGCAATCAGCGACAGAGGCGCAACAACCTGCCGCGCCGCGCCGTCTTCTTGCCATGCTGTGCGCATCGACAGCGAATCTTTGCCCACCGGAATCGACAGCCCCGCCGCGATGCAAAATTCCGAAACCGCCTGCACGGTTTCGTAAAGTTTGGCGTCCTCGCCGCGAAATCCCGCCGCCGCCATCCAGTTGGCCGAGAGCTTCACCTCGCCCAGCGTATCTATATAGGCGGCGGCAAGATTGGTAACGGCTTCTCCCACCGCCATGCGTCCGGAAGCGGGCGCATCCACGCAAGCCAGCGGCGTGCGTTCGCCCATGGCGAAGGCTTCGCCCCGGTAGCCGGTAAAGCTCATCGCTGTCACCGCCACATCGGCTACCGGCGCCTGCCACGGCCCGACCATCTGGTCGCGCGCGGTGAGGCCGCCCACGCTGCGATCGCCAATCGTAATCAGAAAACGCTTGCTCGCCACCGCCGGGTTGCGCAACACCCGAAGCGCGGCCTCGGACAGATCGAGTCCGGTCACATCGAAGGGCGGCAGATGCACGGCGCGGCGCGATGCCTGCCGCTTCATCTTCGGCGGCTTGCCGAGCAATACCTTCATTTCCATGTCGACCGGCACATTGCCGAAATGACGGTCGCTCACCACCAGCCGCCCGTCCGTGCTCGCCGCGCCGAGTACGGCAAACGGACAACGTTCGCGCGCGCAGATCGCGGCAAAAACTTCGAGATCGGCTGGCGCAAGCGCCAGCACGTAACGCTCCTGAGCCTCGTTACTCCAAATTTCGCGCGGACTCATACCGGGTTCCTCGGTATTCACCTCGCGCAATTCAAAATGCGCGCCAAGCCCGGCATGGTCGGCAAGTTCGGGCATGGCATTGGACAGCCCGCCCGCGCCGACATCGTGGATGGCGATGATCGGATTGGCCTCGCCGCGCTGCCAGCAAGCGTCGATCACATCCTGGCAGCGGCGCTGCATTTCCGGGTTGCCGCGCTGCACCGAGGCAAAATCGAGATCGGCAGCGTTCGTCCCGGTCGACATGCTGGAAGCCGCACCGCCGCCCAAACCGATCAGCATGCCGGGGCCGCCGAGCTGGATCATCAGCGTACCCGGCGGGAATTTGGGCTTTTCCGCCTGCTGCGCCTGGATGTTGCCAATGCCGCCCGCAATCATGATGGGCTTGTGGTAGCCGCGCACCTCGCCCGCGACGGTTTGCTCGAAAGCGCGGAAATACCCGGCGAGGTTCGGGCGGCCAAATTCGTTGTTGAATGCCGCCGCGCCCAACGGCCCTTCAATCATGATTTCAAGCGCCGAAGCGATGCGATCCGGCTTGCCATAGGGCTTTTCCCAAGGCTGCGTGAAACCCGGAATGGCCAGGTTGGAAACCGAGAAACCCGCCAGCCCCGCCTTGGGCCGCGCGCCGCGCCCAGTTGCGCCCTCGTCGCGTATCTCGCCCCCCGCGCCGGTCGCCGCACCGGGGAAAGGCGAAATCGCGGTCGGGTGATTGTGGGTTTCGACCTTGGCGAGAATGTGCGTCGGCTCCGGGCGGAAGCGGAACACTCCATCGGCATCCGGATAAAAACGCTCGGCCTCGCAACCGGCTATTACAGAAGCATTATCGGCGTAAGCCACGACCGTGCCTTCCGGATGCGCGCGGTGAGTATCGCGGATCATATCGAAAAGCGACCTGTCCATCGGGCGCGCGTCCAGCTCCCAGCCGGCATTGAAAATCTTGTGCCGGCAATGCTCGGAATTGGCCTGCGCGAACATCATCAGTTCGACATCGGTCGGATTGCGTCCCATGCTGGTGAAACTGCCCGCCAGATAGTCGATTTCATCATCGGAGAGCGCCAGGCCCAGATCAGCGTTGGCCACCGCCAGCGCCGCGCGTCCGCCGCCAAGGACATCCACCGTGGCCAAGGGCTGCGGCGCGTAATGATGAAACAGCGCCCCTGCGTCGCCGAACGCGGTCAGCACCGACTCCGTCATGCGGTCGTGCAGCGCGGCGGGCGCGGGCGGCAAAGCGGCATCGCCGCCTTCGATGAAATACGCAATCCCGCGCTCGATGCGCATCACCTTATCGAAACCGCACTGGCGGGCGATATCGGTCGCCTTCGACGACCAGGGCGAAATCGTGCCGGGCCGCGGAATCACCAGCCGCAGCGCGCCGGAGGGGAGATCGTCCCCAGGCGCGCGGGCATCGAGCAATTCACCGAGCAGCGCTTGCTCTCCGGCGGAAAGATCTTCCCGCGCCTCAATGAAATACCAATATTCCGCAACGATATGCCGGAGACTTGGCAAACCCGCGGCGAGATTGCGTATCAAGCGGTCGAGACGGGGGCGGGAAAGCGCGGCTGCGCCGCGAAATTCTAGAATCCGGTGCATGTTGGTCAGGAAAACGGGCGCAAGCGGCAGGTGGGAAAGCCATGAATTATACCCGGCTACCGCCAGCCGCCAGTCGCCCCCGCCAAGGCAAACCTCAATTCCCGCCGGACTGTCTCCGCAATGCTTTTCCGATTGTTTCGTCAAGAGAACTTTTTATCGTCAAGAACCCAATTTGCTGCTGTACAAGGGCGCTGAATGCGTTTTCTCGTATTAAACTACCGACGTAAACGGGCAAATCTCAAAGAGGCTCGTACACGCCAATGACGCATACCGCACAAAGGTAGCGCGAAACCAAAAGGAGAAAGGGATGGAACGCGAATCGATGGAATTCGATGTCCTGATCGTCGGAGGCGGCCCGGCGGGACTGGGCGCGGCGATCAAGCTAAAACAACTCGCCGCCGAGCGCAATCATGAAATCTCGGTATGCCTGATCGAAAAAGGCTCTGAAATTGGAGCGCATACATTATCTGGAGCGGTAGTCGACCCCAAATCTATTGCAGAACTTTTTCCGGACTGGAAAGACCGCGGCGCGCCGCTCATTACGCCCGTGACTGAAGACCGCGTCATGTATCTTACCGAAACAAAGTCTTACGTCTTTCCCAATGCCATTTTGCCGGACTGTTTCGATAATCACGGCAACTATATTGTGCGCATGGGCAACGTCGCCAAATGGCTGGGCGAGCAGGCCGAAGCGCTGGGCGTGGAAATCTATCCGGGCTTTGCGGGCGCAGACGTGCTGTATGACGAAAACGGCGCTGTCAAGGGCGTAGTCACTGGCGACATGGGCGTGAGCCGCGATGGGACGCAAGGCCCCAATTACCAGCCGGGCATGGAACTGATAGCAAAGTACACGTTTTTCGCCGAAGGCTGCCGGGGCCATCTGGGCAAGCGGCTCGAAGCCAACTACACGCGGCGCGCAGGCATCGACCCGCAGACCTACGGCGTCGGAATCAACGCGCTGTGGGAGGTGCCGGTCGCCAATCACCGGCCCGGGCTAGTGGTGCACACGGCTGGCTGGCCGCTCACCAGCGACGTCTATGGCGGCGCCTTTCTCTATCATCTGGAAGAAAACCTTATCGAAATCGGTTTTGTGGTGGGTCTCAATTACACCAATACTTTCCTGTCGCCGTTTGAGGAAATGCAACGGCACAAGACCCATCCCGAAATTCGCAAATTCCTCGAAGGCGGCAAACGCCTGGCCTATGGCGCGCGCGCAATTGCCACCGGCAATATCCAGAGCCTGCCACGGCTGGTGTTCCCTGGCGGAGCGCTAATCGGCGACGATGCAGGCTTTCTCAATGCCGCGCGGATCAAGGGCAACCACACCGCGATCAAATCGGGCGCGCTGGCGGCAGAGGCCGCATTCGATGCCATCACAGCAGGCCGCCAGCGCGACGCACTCACCGCTTTCCCGGTTGCGTTCCGCGAATCGTGGCTCTACACCGAGCTGTACAAGACCCGCAATTTCAAGCCGCTGATGAAGAAATCCTTCTGGCTCGGCTCCACGCTTTTCGGCGCGGATCAAAAAATGTTTTTCGGCAAAGGGCCATGGACGCTGCACAACCACAGCGACCACGACAAAATCAGGCCGGCGGCGGAATGTCAGAAGATCGACTATCCCAAGCCCGACGGAGTACTCACCTTCGACCGCCTGTCGTCGGTTTTTCTTTCCAACACCAACCACGAAGAAGACCAGCCCAGCCACCTGCGCCTGAAAGACCCCGAAGTAGCCATCGCCATCAACCTGGAAGTCTACGACTCGCCCGAACAGCGATATTGCCCGGCAGGGGTATACGAAATCGTGCGCGACGGCGAAGACGGCAAACCGCGCTTGCAAATAAACAGCCAAAACTGCCTGCACTGCAAGACCTGTGACATCAAAGACCCGAAACAGAACATCGATTGGGTCACACCGCAGGGCGGCGAAGGGCCGATTTATCAAGGGATGTAAGCGTCGTCGAAGGATGTCCGCGTTCCAGCCGGGCGGCGAGGGAAACCTCGCTGCCCGGTCACATTCACCCATCCATCCGTTAACCTTGGCCCTGCCGAAATCCTTGGTCTGGATCGGCTCCCATCCATTCGAGTTGAGATGGTCGTTGCCCATGATTCCATGGGCAATACCATTCGACAAGCATGTTTACATCCTCAATTCAAGCGATAAAAGTCACTACTACAAGAATTATCCAAACGGCCAATGACCTGACAGGATATAAATATGGGGCGCCTTCCCATACAATTCCAAAGTACAGTAGAATCCCACAATCTTCTTTCTCCTTTTTTTCAACAAATTCTTTTGTTTCCTGAAAAATATTCCATTTACTTCCATAATAAGTTATACGCTGAACCTGAACGCTTATATACACAACAAACCACGAAACCAATACACAGTACCATGTAATCTTTACTGCTACATATACATTTTCTAAAGCCATTGCATTACCTCCTCCAATTGTGAGGTTATCAAGCACAAACATCACGTTGTATTAAAATATCATTATTATAAACCACATTATCAAGTTGTTGTATTTATTGCCTGTTGCCTTGAAAACGTCGATTCGATCATAATTTGAATACTTCGTATGCATTTAACGAAAGATGGCGCTAATATGATTTTTGAGGGCAGGTCATTTGAGCATTTGCCGAACAAATTTTCCAGGAACGCTGACCAAAATATCCCAAAGACCGGCACGGCAATACTATGGAAAACCGCACATACATCGTACAAAATCACTTGCTTCGCCGTTTGTGATAAATCCTCGATATCGCTATGCTGTGCGCAAAGCAACAGGTCGCTTCCGCACTGCGAACCCGTGTAATGTATATCCGTAGCCCAAATGCAGAAAGCTGCGGCTGATGCTTGCGGATTCCTGATTGCCGGAGGCGGCCCGGCGGGACTGGGCGCGGCGATCAAGCTAAAACAACTCGCAATGGGGGATCCGCAAAAGTGGGTTGTAGAGCGCCCTGCCGGGCAATACTGCATCACGCTCAACAATCGCAAAATCGTGCTGCTTTCTCCACGCGGTCGCGTAAGATGCGGCTATCGACAATCGTAAAAGTGCGTGGTTCGCTATGCTTCATCGCCACCTCAACCATCAACGCTTCACTCTCGCCGCTATCGACGACGTGATCTCACGCGGACGGTGGCGCGATTGGGCGGAACTGCGCCGGGCTGCTTTGTCCGACCGCTCCCTGCTGGACAAGGTGGAGCGCGTTTGCCGTCATTACGCCTCCGATCCCTACGCCCAGCGCCATCATTTCTGGCTGCACTATGCCGAAGAACACCGTACCGCTGCCTGACTGGGAATTCGTCCTGTCCTCGGCCGCACGGCTCCAGCGCATCCTGCCGGATGCCGTGCTGGTCGGAGGAACCGCCTCGGCAATCCACGCCGAGCATCGCTTTTCGCGTGACGCCGACCATGTGCTGACCGACCTGCGCCATCGTTTTGATGAAGTGCTGGCCGAGCTTGAGTCGGTCGCAGGCTGGAAAACGGCGCGCGTGCAGCGCCCCGTGCAAATCCTTGGCAGTCTCGATGGCATCGAAACCGGGGTTCGCCAGCTT
>JAIRWW010000256.1 GCA_031268685.1 Azoarcus sp. | reverse complement strand
TATCCGGTCTGCCCGGTTTTTCCAGTTTTTCCGGTCTACCCGGTTTATCCGGTCTATCCCGTTGCGGTCATCACTTTCGCAGAGTCGGACTACGACGATTCGGATGATGGTGGAATTACTACCTATAGCGCGGACGATGTTGACATCCAAGGCGTTTCCGACAATGGAACAGAGGGCTGATGTTGAAGCCTCCCGCCTTGCCTGCGGAATCAGACGGGCTTTGAACCGTCTTGCCAGACAGCAGAGTGGTTTGCGCTGCTGTCTGGCTGCTGTTGCATAGCTGTATAAATTGCGGACACAGCGCTTCCCGTGCTGTGTCCGTTGCTTTTTGCGAGTGTTGGCGACGGCGGCGGGCTAGGTAGCTTCCGCGCGCGCGGCGCGCCTGCGGTCGATTTCTTTCAGGTAGCGTTTGCGCAGGCGGATGTTTTTCGGGGTGATTTCGACTAGTTCGTCGTCGGCGATGAATTCGACCGCTGATTCCAGGGTGAGTTGAATCGGCGGCGTAAGGTTGATGGCTTCGTCTTTGCCCGAGGCGCGGACATTGGTGAGTTGCTTGCCCTTGACCGGGTTGACGACGAGGTCGTTGTCGCGGCTGTGGACGCCAATAATCATGCCTTCGTATAGCTGGTCGCCGGGATTGACGAACATGCGGCCCCGGTCTTGCAGGTTCCATAGCGCATAGGCTACGGCGGCGCCGTCGTTCTGCGAGATCAGCACGCCATTGCGGCGTTCCGCCATGTTGCCGGCCAGGGGGCCGTAATCGTCGAATACATGGCTGGCGACGCCCGTGCCGCGCGTGAGAGTGAGGAATTCGCCCTGGAAGCCGATCAGGCCGCGCGCCGGAATCCGGTATTCCAGCCGCACGCGGCCCTTGCCGTCGGGCTGCATGTCCTGCAAGTCTCCGCGGCGGCGGCCCAGTTCTTCCATGATGGTGCCCTGATGGCCTTCTTCGACATCGACGGTGAGAAGTTCGTAAGGCTCGCTTCTGGCGCCATTGATGTTTTTGTAGACCACGCGGGGGCGACCCACCGCAAGCTCGAAGCCTTCGCGGCGCATGTTTTCGAGCAGGATGGTGAGGTGCAGTTCGCCCCGGCCCGAAACCTCGAAAATGTCTGCATCTTCGGTAAAGCTCACTCGCAGAGCGACATTCTTGAGCAGTTCTTTTTCCAGGCGTTCGCGGATTTGCCGGCTGGTAACGTATTTGCCTTCGCGCCCGGCCATGGGCGAGGTATTTACCATGAAGTTCATCGTGAGCGTCGGTTCGTCGACGGCGATGGGCGGTAAACCTTCAGGCGTGTCCGGGTCGCAAAGGGTCACGCCGATGTTCGATTGGTCTATGCCCGCGATGAGCACGATATCGCCCGCTTCGGCGCTCTCCGTGGGCAGGCGGTCGAGTCCCTGGAAACCCAGAATCTGGCTGACTTTGCCCTTGCCCCGGTTTTCCGCGCCGTACATCGCCACGATTTCCTGATTTTGGCGGATGCGTCCGCGCTTTATGCGCCCGATTCCGAGTTGGCCCATGTAGGTCGAGTAGTCGAGCGAACATATTTGAAGCTGCAAGGGGCCGTTGACGTCGATTTCGGGCGGGGGAACATGCTTGAGAATGGCCTCGAACAGCGGGCGCATGTCCTTGTGTTCGTCGTCGAGTCCCTCGATGGCGAAGCCATTGAGGGCGGAGGCGTAGATGACCGGAAAGTCGAGTTGTTCCTCGGTGGCGCCGAGTTTGTCGAAAAGGTCGAAGGTGTGATTGACCACCCAATCCGGACGCGCGCCGGGGCGGTCGATTTTGTTGACCACGACGATGGGCCGCAAGCCTTGCGCAAGCGCCTTGCGGGTGACGAAGCGGGTCTGCGGCATCGGGCCTTCCTGGGCGTCGACAAGCAGCAGCACGCTATCGACCATCGAGAGCACGCGCTCGACTTCACCGCCGAAATCCGCGTGTCCGGGGGTATCGACGATGTTGATGTGGGTGTCGCCGTACTGGATTGCACAGTTTTTCGACAGGATGGTGATGCCACGCTCTTTTTCGATGTCTCCAGAATCCATTATCCGTTCTGCAACCTGCTGGTTGTCGCGGAAGGTGCCGGATTGGCGGAGCATTTGGTCAACCAGGGTGGTTTTGCCGTGGTCGACGTGGGCAATGATGGCGATGTTGCGGATGTTGCGGGACATGAAAGCGGGCCGAAAAACCTCGTACTTTAGCGTATGTCGGGGCTGCATGCTAGAATTATCAGTTTTTCGGCCCACGAAGTGCGTCATGTGGCGCACTTTGGCCGGCAGAAAGCAAAGGCAAAGGAAGAAATATTGCTTGCGATCATCGGAGGAAGCGGTCTTACCCGTTTGTCGTTACTCGAAGACGTGCGCCGCGAAGTGGTGCGCACGCCTTATGGCGAGCCTTCGGGGGCGCTGACTTTCGGCAGCCTGCATGGGCGCGAAGTCGTTTTCCTGGCTCGCCATGGCTACGGGCATACGATTCCGCCGCACAGGGTGAATTACCGCGCCAATTTGTGGGCGCTGAAAACGGCGGGCGCGGAGTACATCGCCTCGGTGGCGTCTGTCGGCGGCATCCGGCCTGACTGCACGCCCGGCGCCTTGGTCGTACCCGATCAGATTCTCGACTACACATGGGGCCGCGCCAGCACTTTTTTCGACGGCATCGACGCGCCAGTGCGCCATATCGACTTCACCCATCCTTACGATGAAAATATCCGCCGC
>JAIRWW010000022.1 GCA_031268685.1 Azoarcus sp. | reverse complement strand
TGGTGCCCCCGGCAGGATTTGAACCCGCGACCTTCGGTTTACAAAACCGCTGCTCTACCAACTGAGCTACAAGGGCTTATTCTTTGCAGTGCGCACTGCGCGCGGATTGTAGCCGAAGTTGCCTGGCTTGGTCATGCGCGAATGGCACGCACTGAAGCAACAGCGCCAAGGCAAGCGCGCATTCATGCCACAAACCAAGCCTGCGTGAGCGCCATGGCCTTTCCTGTCTTCATGAGGAAAGCAAAATTTCTCCAAAGAAAAATGCCGGAGCTGTTTTAAATCTTTTTAATATACAGTTATTTGCATCAAAAACACTCTAAGTCATGGCATCTCCCGCCAGATCCGAAGCCTTGCGGCCCCACCCTAGCGCAACGGCTGCGCCATGCAATGCGATCCCTCCCATCGCCGCCTGCCAATAGAGCTGCGGCCACCCCAGATGAGCAATAAAAAACAAGGGCAAGGCCAGCGTGATGAGCAACCAGGCCTGTGTTCCCCATCGACGGCCTTCCATCATGCCGCCCAGCGCAATGCAGCCAGCGACCAGCAGCACAGACAGCGCCACCTGCGGCAAACTGATACCGGCATACCCATAGCCATATTGCCAGATATAGCCTACTAACAAGACGAATAGCAGTATCGCTCCGCTGATGATGCTGAACGGCGAGCAGTGGTACAGCCGGGCCTTTCCCCCCGGAACAAAGGGCGAGCGGGCGTAGCGCAAGAAGGGCAGATTGCTGGCCCAGAAAGGGTTGGCAGAAGACTTTTCCCCTTTTACGCCGTAGCCAAATGGTGTTTCAGGCAGGGCCGGGCAAAAGGTCCCGAACAATTTGTCCCAGAAGATGAAGCTGCCGCCAAAATTCGTGTTGGCGTAGGCCATATCGTTCACATGGTGGACGCGATGATGAGAAGGCGTAACAAAAATCTTTTCCAGTATGCCAAGGCTGGGGGTCAAGGCATTATGGTTGAAGAGCTGGATGCTGTAATGCAATATCGATACAGCGGCGAAGATTTCCAGCGGCAGACCTATCAGGGCCAGCAGCATAAAAAATGGGATGGATGTCAGGGACGAGTACCACGAATTACGTACCCCAAGCGACAGGTTGTAGTGTTCGCCCTGGTGGTGCACCACATGCACTGCCCACATCGCGCCAAAATGGTGGTGCAGGCGATGCAGCCAGTAGAAGCAGAAGTCCCAGACCAGCAAGGCAAACAGCCAGACCAGCGGCAGCGGCCAGTTGTCCAGATAGCCACGGCTGTAGTGCGCCTCCAGATAGCCGAAGCAGGCCATCTCCAGCCCGCGGAACAGCCACATCACGATATGCCCGGAGTTCAGGTTGAACGCAACATCATGCCAATCCACACTTTGCCGCCGTGTCCAGGTCAGGATCAGCGTTTCTCCGAGCACCAGCAATAGCACAAATGCGATGGGTAAAGCTAAATCTGTCATGATTTTCTTCCTTTGTCATTTGTTCGCCGGCTTCCTTTGACGCGCCGCGCCAGACAGCCAGCCACCCAGGCTAATAAAGCCCCGCTCAACAAATCAATCAGCAAATGGCGACGCAGTTGCAGAATAGAAAACGCAATCGCCAGCCCCCAGATAATCAGGATTACTGTCCGCAATATCTGTTTTGCTTCACAACATGCCCAAACCGCCAGAATCGTCAAAGTCATATGCAGCGAAGGCAGGCAGTTCTGGGCGGAATCCACAGCGATCAGCGCCGCCAGCAAGCTTGAGCTGAGTGAAGCGCCCTGATCCACGGGGTAATGCATCGTGGTGGGCCACAGCAAGTACACCGCCCCCGCTGCCACAGCCGATAGTTGCATGGACGTGGACAGCCACTTCACCTGCTGGAGCGGGCAGCGCAGGTAGCCAAAGGGCACCAGAATAAAAAACGACAGGTACAGCCAGACGCCCTCTGGAGAAAACGGAATCCACAGCTCAATCGCCGAAGGAGCGATTACGCGCCCCTCGCCTTGCAGGTGATGGCTGGAAGTGTATACAAGGCCAACGAAACCCCATCCCAAAAGCATGGATCGCAGGCGGTAAAACAGGGTATTCATGCCTTTTCCGCCAGCCGGATGATGCGTCGGCGCTTTTGCTCGAAATGGGCCGGGCAAGCCTGGGCTTGAAGCCGCCATTGCAGTTTCTCTGTGTCGACACCCTGCCGCGCAAAGGCAGCGGCCAGTTGCGCCCGGCAATGCTCCAGTTGCGAGGGGGTGCAGTCCGCCAACAACTGTAATTGATCGGGCGCGGACTGGATCAAGCGGTAGTCGCTGGTCAGCGGTAATGCATTCGCAATTGCCCTGCTGCACAGGTCTGCAAAAACCGCCTGCGGTTTCCCTTGGCGAGCAGGCAGAAGTAGTTGGTCGTCGCACCGCCCTTCTATGCGGGCGAGCGCCATCGTCGGCTGTCCGCAAGGGCAAGGCTCGGCCCGCTTGACCAGCACATCGTCCAGCCGATAGCGCACAATCGGCTGAGTACTGCGGGTGAAGTCGGTTATCAGCGGCGTAAAGCGCTGATCGTCGATCCATTGCGGTTCAACGTGGATGAATTCTTCGTTCAGGTGCAGCGTTCCATGGGCGCAGGTGGCCGCCAGAAAGCCTTCCGTTGCCTGGTACACCTCACCCACTGCCGGAAAAACCTGATCCAGCAATTGCCTGTCCTGCGGTTCCAGTACTTCCGCAACAGAGATCACCTTGCGTGCATCGAGCCGGATTTCGCCCGCCTTCACTGCCAGCGCCAAGGCGCGCAGTACTTGCGCCGGCGCCACAATTATTGTCGCCGCCTGCTGCTCCAGGCGGTGTAGCTGGGTGTGGAATGGCGCAAACAAATCGTAAAACGCCAGACTCAGCCAGCGGTTAACGATGCTGTGGTACAAGTTGTTGTCCGCGCGCAAAAACAGTGCAACGCGCTCGCCAGCAAATATGCCGTTGGGCAATATTTTCGCCAATATGCCAGCGGCCCAGATTTGCTGCTCGCGCGGACTGACAGCAAAAATACCGCGTTGCCCCGATGTGCCGGACGACAAGCCCACGCTGAACCTGCCTACTTTTGGGCTGAAATCCCGTTCGGCTTCGCCGCGTTGCGCGCAAGCCAGCACGGTGTCGCGCCGCAATCCAGCGGTATTCATCCGGTCGAACTGCGCCATCATCAGCGCCTTGTCCATCAGCGGCCACTCGGCGGGCGGCAGCAGGCAATAGGGCCGGAAATAGGGGCTGCGCGCCAGCACCCGCCGTGCAAAACGCTGGAGTTGCCGCGCTTGATGAGACTCAAGCGCGGCGCGGCTGGCAAAGCTCAGGCGACGGGTTTTGAAATAGCGCCACAACAAGCCCACGGGAATCATAAATCTCCCTTGTGGCACAGGAGTATGTCGGCCCCGCCGCCCTGCCAAAGCTGATTCAATTGCTGCAAGCTGCGGTAATAGGCTTTGACATCCTTCATTATCAGATTGGCCAGTGCGGAAGGGCCGCGCATTTGCTGATAGTTCGACGGCGACCAGGCCGCATCGGCGGCCAGCAGCGTCCAGCCAGCCGCCGTCAGGACAAAGGCGCCGATATGGCCTGCCGCATGCCCCGGCAACGGCACCAGCATGATTTGCCCTTCGCTGCCCGGCAACAAGTAGCCGCGCTCAAAAGGCGCCAATTGCGCTGGCAAGCTGATCTGCTGAAATCCTTCGACAAAATGCAGGCGCGATTCAAAGTCCGCCGGGATCAAGCCAGGTACAAACGCCTGTCTCAGCGCGGCAAAGCCGCGTAAATGGCGGGTTTGTTGCCATCCTTCACCCGAACAGATGAAATCCAGCCGGTCGAAATCGTGCAGCCCGGCAATGTGATCGGCATGAAAATGGGAAATAATCAGCGCCTGGATGTCTCCTGCGCCATAACCTGCCGCGCGCAACTGCGCAAGCAAGGACGCCTGCGGGTCGAAATGGACCGGCGTTACATGGCGATAGAGGCGAAAAATGCCGGACTGGGTGTGCTGCTGAAAATGCTGCGCATAGCCGGTATCCCACAGCCAGCGGCGCTCCCCGATTGACAGCAGATATGCCCGCGCCGGAAATTTGCACACGCGCAAACCCGCCCCACGCAGCGCCATGCAGCCAATATGCGTGCAATACCCGATCTCGAAAGTAGTGATTTCAGCCACTGGAGATGCCTTTCCGGCCCAACCAGGCCGCCGTAAGGGCAATGCCCTCTTCCATGGCATAACGCGGACGGTAGCCCAGTTCTTCTACTGCTCGCGCCGGGCTGAGCGTCATATCGAAGTAGACCGCTCCAATGCTGTATCGAGTCAGCATCGGCTCTTTGCCGCTGAAACGAGCCGCCGCTTCCATCCCGCCCGCCAGAGCAAACAGTAGAGGATATGGGACAGACCGCAGGCGATACTGCAAACCCAGATGATGCTGCAAAAGCCGGTGCAGCATATCCGCCAGCCGTTGCGGCTGATGGTTGGTGATATTGTAGATTGCGCCTGAAGGCAGCTTGTCCTTGCGGCTCGCCAAATCCATTGCCTGCACCACGTTCAGCACAAAAGTCAGATCCAGCAGCGCCTGGCCGCCGCCGGGGAGACGCAAAAGGCCGCGATCGCGGTCGAGTTGTCTCAGTAGACGGGGCACAATCACCCGGTCATGCGGGCCAAACAAGCCGCGTGGCCGCAAGATAAGATAGGTAGTCTGCGGATAGCGCGGCAGCAGCGCCTGGAGAAGTTCCTCTGCCGCATATTTGCTGGCGGCATAATTGTTGGCAAATCGCCGGGCGCGGTAGCTCTCGACAACGTCATGGTGATGCCTGAAATCGAAATACACGGCGGGCGTCGAAATATGGATGAAGCGCGGAACGCCATAGCGGCCAGCCGCCTCGGCCAGTTTTTCCGTGGCAACGGCATTTGTCCGATAAAACGCATCCCGGCTGCCCCACGGCGATGACTTTGCCGCGCAATGCCACACCACATCGCAGCCAACCATCAGTTGCTGGCACTGTTCCGCCGTCGCCTGCGTGAGATCCAAAGCGACGAATTGCGCACCCCGCCGCGCCAAGTGCTCGCCTGCCAAGACATCACGCCCTGTTGCGCACACCCGGTGGCCCGCTTCAAGCAAGTACTCCGCGGCATTACGCCCCAGGCCGCTAGTCGCGCCCGTGACCAACACCTTCACGGCATCAGTACCATGCCGGCCAGCGTCAACCCGGCGGCAGTTCCAATCAACATAACAGGCTGGCCAGGATTAAAGCGCCCGCTGATTACCGCCTCGTGCAGCGCCGTAGGAATCGAGGCCGCTACCTGGTTTCCGCGGTGGCGGTATATATCCACCAGAGCATCCGGCGCGATATTCATCCTCTGGCGCATATGTTCCATCGCCAAATGGCTTGCCTGGTGCGGCGCCACGGTCGCAATTTCCTGCAAACTCAGCCCAGCGCTTGCCAACAGACGGCCAAGATAGCCTTCGATCAGCGCCGACGCTTGCCGGAACAGTTTTTTGCCTTGCATATGAAACAGAAAATCTCTGTCTTGCATCCCGGTGCGCGGATTGCAGCGCGTACCGCCAGCACGGACTTCGCACAGATCGCTGCTCGCTGGATAGGTCTCGGACAAGCTTGCGGCAATACCGCTCGTTCCGTCGCCGCATTCGACGATAACGCAGGCTGCGCCGTCGCCAAAAATCAAGGCGGATTCCTCATGCTGCCAGTCGAGACAGCGCGAAGCCAGATCCGCGGAGACGATGGCGATGCGCCGGTAAGTCCCTGCATTGAGCAAACCGGCTGCGACCTGCATTGCAGAGATAAAACTGACGCAACTGCTGTTGATGTCGAACCCGGCGAGGCCCGGCCTGAGCCTGGCGGCCTTCATCACGAACACCGCAGAACAAGGCAAAGCCTGCACCGAACCCACCGAGGCAAAAATCAGCAGGTCAATGGAATCCGGTGCAAGGCCATGACGCCCCAGCGCATCATGTAAAGCTGCCGCAGCAAGCTCCGCGTGGCTGGCGTCGTCCGTGGCATGAAAGCGGTGGACAATCCCCGAGCGTTTTTCGACATAGCCCGCGGGTTTATGCAGGCGGATATCAAGCTCTGCGGAAGTAATGCACTGCGGCGGCAAGGCAGTGCCGGTAGCGATAATTTTGAGCGGGAGCAAAGCATGCGCGCTGTGTCGTATTGTCATTCAAACTGATTCTTATCGGTCTGACCACGACCCCGGCAGGGCAGTCGCGCCTTTATGTTTAACTCCAGGCAATCCGGCACAAAGCATGAACCATGAACATTGCGGCAACTGCGGCTGTCAGTTTTCTTCCCGGATTTCCATGCCGCCGGTTTCCATGTCCCAGCGCGCTCGTATCACCATGTCTATCGGGTAGGGTTCAAACCAGTAGGTCGCTTCGATCCGGAAGTGAGCGTAGTTGTGAAGTTCGGTATTTATGTCATGGGCAATGGACACTCTCAAGGATTTCGGGAGAATGCGCGGCTCAAAATAGGCTATCGCCTGCTGTATTTTCTGCGCCGCAATCTTGAGTTCGGCTTTGGAAAACCGGGTGCCCGCCAAGGGCGGAATGCCAAAATTGACGACCGAAAATTTGGCTTTCGGAAAATTATCCATCGGCAACTGGGTGTCCAGGTTGGTGCAGTTCAGCAGCCAGGACAGATCCCGCATGACTGTTTTCCGAAAATCATTGCGGTTCATGGCCCCGTGGCTGCTATGCGAGAGTCTGTCCAGCAAGGCCGGAACGAACAAATCGCCGCGATGCGCCGCGCGTCTTGGATTAGCCACTTGACATTCCTCCATCCATGAGCAGGCAAAACAGGTCTTCGTCGGGCACACCTCTATGGATGAGTTGCCTTGGCGGCTGCCGGGGGGAAGGTTCCGCCCACCAGAAGCTGCGGCTGCTGCGTTCGCCGAACAGCGCGGGAAGATCCGGCCATGAAAACCAGGCTTTCCGGAAGCCGTCGGCAGTGTCGCCAATACTTAGGTCATCTAAAATACCTTTAGCATAGCCCTGCCCCGGTTCGTGAACCATGAGTTGCGCCAGGAGAGCATTTACGCCCTCAACCGTGATGCGTTCGCCGATGATGCGCCGTATCGCGGCGTCTACACGGTAAAGCCAACGGCTCTCCGGCGGCAGCACTTCGCGCGCATCGGGGCCGTCGAAAGAACGCAGCACTATAAGGGGCGAACATCGTCCTACTTTATCTATGCTCGGCGCTATGCAACCGAGGAGCGCGAGCTTGTCCCAAATGTCGGCATTGATGGCGAAGTGCCACACAGGAGAGACAAGGTAGGCGTCCCGCCATTCTTCCGACCACGTCCGCACGAGCGCCGCCATGCCGGACGACATCCATGCATGAACGGCCGCCTGCACGTGCCGCGGCATGCCCCTGCCCGCAAAGTCGCCGACCGAGGGTAATTTCCCAAACCAGCCCATGTAGTGTGAATCAGCCATTTTTTTGTTGTCTCAGCCGTTCTCCGGCATGTGGGGCAGGATGCGCGTCGTCACTTCTTCCCGCTCGCCAATCCATATGGCCAGGACGCTGTAGTTGTCCTGTTCGGGCGCTTCGGGATCGGGCACTGCGCGCATCAATTCGTCTACCCATTGCTCGGGTGTCTTCGCCTGCCGAAGCAGGGCTTCCATGGTTGTTTCGTCCACGCTCTCCCACAAGCCGTCGGAGCACAGCAGGAAAACGTCACCGGAGCACAAGACGAGCGGTTTGTCGCAGACGACGCGCTCCGGCACTTCTTCAGTGCCGACCGCCGCGTACAACAGGTTCCTTTTCCGGTTGCCTCGCAGTTCGCCGGTAAAAATACCGGCGTCGATCATGGATTGCAGAACGCTGTGGTCGGTCGTCAGGATGCGCGCCCGTCCGCTGCGGAACAGATAGATACGGCTGTCGCCCAGGGAACTCCAATAGGCCAGTGCCCGCTCAGTATCCAGCATCAACGCAGCAATCGTCGTATCCATACCGGGAAACTGCGGATGAGTCCTGCGTGCTTCGTACAAGGCTTCGCGCGCGACATCGATCGATGTGCCGATCGAGGTCAGGTCGACCTGAGGCGCGGCAGAAAAGTGCTTCAGCACTTGCTGCACGACGACTTCCGATGCAACAGCACCGCCTTTGTATCCGCCGGTACCGTCGGCGAGCACGAAGCAGCCCAGTATTTCATTGCCGCAGAAGCCGATGGCATCTTCGTTGCGTTCCCGTCCGCCACGCTCGCTTCGCTGTGCCAGCGATAATTTCATCGAAAACTAACTCCGGTTGGAAACCTCCCCCTTCAGGGGGAGAATCACGCACGGGAGGGGTGTAACCCCTTCCGTGCCTTGTCGCCCGGTTACGGACGTGGATTGAAACATCATGGCTTGCCCGCCTTTTCTCCGGCTTGCAGGGCCGAGATTGCTTCTTCATAAGCCTTGACGAAGGCA
>JAIRWW010000223.1 GCA_031268685.1 Azoarcus sp. | reverse complement strand
GCTGTCGGCGAAGAGCGTGACGTTGCCCTGGTACCGGCCAGTGGCGCGGGAACCGGCGTCGTCAAGCCCAAGCATGGCACGCCAGGGAACGATGCGCTGGCGCCAACTGATAACGACATCGCTTTCGTTGGGCGTCTCGGCGGGAACGATCTGGATGTCGGCCTCCGCTGTGGGCACGCGCTTGAGGTTTTCCAGTGCCTGCTCAAGGTCGCGCAGGTTGAGGATGTCACCGGGAGAAGCCGGGAATTCGTTGGCGCTCCACGCGATGCGCCCAGCGTGCGTCTGCTCTTTGTTGTCAAGGTCGAAGCGGATGCCATGGATGCGCCCGGGGATCACGGTGAGTTCCAGCCGCCCGCTTTTGAGGTCTTGCGGCGCGGCAAGGATGCGGGTGGTGGTGTAGCCGCGCTCGATGGCCGCGTTCTGGGTGAGCGTCATGAGGGCGTTTATGCCTTGCGCACCCAAGCACATGCCGGGCTTGAAGCCGGAGCGTTTGATGGCTTTTTCCAAGGCAAACCGGAAGCGGGCGGCGGCATCTCCCGTCAGGGCAATGTTCTGGATAGAAAAGCACGGTGTTTCTTCCAGGGGGAGTTTGAAGACATCTTGCCTGATTGCAGGATCATCTAGCCGCACATCGATGGGAGGCTGCACCTGCCGCTGAAATTGCTGTTGGCGTTGTTGTTCATGCAGAAGCTGTTCCTGTTGCTGCCGGTTTGCTTGTGCAGCGCCGGGCGGCACAGCCTGCGCCAGAGCATCGGACGCTGGGAAAAACAGAGCGCAGAGCATCACGGCAAAGGCGGGATAGCGTGTTTTTATGCGCAGGAAAACAGAGCGGCTGCCGCACATGTGCTGGTTATTGGCGATTCGCAGTTCTGTTGCGGGAAGCGCCACTGGTCTTGGGTAGATGTCGATTGAAGGCATGCTGTGTGGATATGGCAGACGATATTTGATGAAACATCACGGGAAGATTATTCCGCCGATTATTGTCAAGAAGTTTTTGCGTAGTCAAGTGATTTTTTTCAGACATACACAAAAACATGCAGCATATACAAACTCGCAAGCGCGCGCGGATGCCGGGGCCAGCGCTCACGATGAAGGCGGTTTTCACGAAGTGTTAGACTCGCTACCCGTTCCGCTTTTCCGCAAAGGTGTTTCTCCATGTCCGGCAATACTTTCGGCACACTGTTCCGCGTGGCTTCTTTTGGAGAGTCCCACGGCCCGGCAATCGGCTGCGTTGTCGATGGCTGTCCGCCGGGCATGCCGCTCGCGGCGGCGGATATTCAGTCCGCGCTCGACCGCCGCAAGCCGGGTACTTCGCGCTATGTGACGCAGCGCCGCGAACCCGATGCGGTGGAGATTCTTTCCGGTGTGTTCGAGGGGCATACGACCGGCACGCCAATCGCTCTTCTGATTCGCAATCAGGATCAGCGATCGCGCGACTACGGCGATATAGCCGATTCTTTCCGCCCCGGCCATGCTGATTACACTTGGTGGCAGAAATATGGCATTCGCGATTATCGCGGCGGCGGGCGCGCTTCGGCGCGCGAGACCGCTGTGCGGGTGGCGGCGGGCGCTATTGCGCGCAAGTGGCTGATGGAGAGATTCGGCGTTGTGATTCGCGGCTGCGTGGTTCAGATCGGCGAGCTGGCGGTTCCGTTCGAGTCATGGGACGAGGTCGGGTGCAATCCTTTTTTTGTGCCCAACGCCACCTTGCCGCCCAGGCTCGAAACTTATCTGGATGAGCTGCGCCGCGATGGGGATTCGATCGGCGCCCGGCTGAACGTCGTCGCCAGCGGTGTGCCGGTGGGATGGGGCGAACCTGTGTTCGACCGGCTGGATGCCGATATTGCTTATGCAATGATGGGAATCAATGCGGTCAAGGGCGTCGAGATCGGCGCGGGTTTCGCGTCGGTGAGCCAGCGCGGCTCGGTGCATGGCGATGAGCTGACGCGAGAGGGTTTTCTTTCCAATAATGCTGGCGGTGTGCTTGGCGGGGTGTCGTCGGGGCAGGATATTGTGCTGAGTCTGGCGGTCAAGCCAGCGGCCAGTATCCGCGTCGCGCGGCGTTCGATCAATCGCGCCGGTGAGGCGGTGACGGTCAGTACCGAGGGACGCCACGATCCCTGCGTGGGCATTCGCGCGGTTCCCGTGGCCGAGGCCATGCTGGCGCTGGTGTTGATCGACCATGCTTTGCGCCATCGCGCTCAATGCGGTGACGTGCAAACCGCTACGCCGAAAATCGCGGGGCGCGCACCGGGCTAGCCCGAGACTTCTACAAGAATGCTGTTCCAGTCGACGGTGTCGAGTGTGTTTTTGACCAGTACGCCGAGTCCGGTGTCGCCTTCCATGTGCAGACGGCGGCCAAAGAAGAGGGTATCGGCGTCTTCTTCGCGCAGGGCGAGTGCGATGAAGTCGCGCAGGGCGGCGGAAATCGTCAGGTCGGCAGCCGCGCCAGCGCGGCAGGGGCGGAAGCGGCCATTTGCGCCGAGGGTGAAGTCGAGGCTGAACCCGGCATCGGACACGCACACGCGCAGGCGGCGTCCGGTGAGGGGCGAGAGCGCGGCGCGCGGCAGCAGAGCTTCCGGCGCAAGGTTGAGCGCCGTGGTCAGGGCCAGCGTGGCCGGAAACTGAGGCAGTTTTGCATTGAGCCGGGCAAGCGGCGCAGGCAGGGTGAAGGCGGGAAGGCGCGCGTGCCGCAATTTTTGCGCGATGCGATCACGCAAACCAGCAGGAAGCAGTCGAATCAGGGACAAAACCGCAGCAGGCATGGCCGCGGAAGGCGAAACGGGCGTGGAAACGGCAGGCGCGGGCACGGAAGCGGGCGCAGAGATGGGGGCTGGGATGGGAGCTGGGATGGGGGCAAAGGCGGGGGCAAAGGCGGGGGCAGAAATTGTGGGCGAGGCGGTTTCGTGCGGTATGTGTTCGAGTCCTGCCCGGCCATACCAGAAGCCGTTACAGGGCGCTTCAGGCATTAATGCCCGGCAGGCGTCGAAGGCGGCTTCCGGGCTGAGGCGGGCATCGAGCGCGGCACGAAAAAGAGCCGCTGTTTCCAGTGTGTGTCCGCTTTGCGGGCTGATGCGCAGAATTTCGGCGTGACCGGCGATTTCCGGCAGGTCGGCGAGCAGGTTGTAGACCCTTGCTGATTGGGTCTGGGTGCCGTTGAGCGTCAGGAAGGGTTCGCCTTCGCGCGTGCGCAAGAGGATGCCGTCGCTGTCGCTCAGGCAGCGGAATTCGCAGGCGTCTTTTTGCAGGTTGTGATGCCGGGCGGTAAAGCAGCGCGCGGAGTAGGCCAATGGCAGGCGGCCATGGGCAAAGATTTCGGTTTCGATGCGAGCAGGCATTCCAGCGCGCAGGCCGGCGGCGTTTTCTCCGGCCATCTCGGGCGGAACGACCCAACGGCTGGCGCCTTCGTCGACGAGGAGGGCGAGCGTGACGGGGTTGAAGATGTTGAGCGTAGGCCCGGCAATCCAGTTTCGGCGTCCGGCTTCTGCCAGTAGCCGAACCGCGCCCATGTCGTTGGCTTCGATGCGGAAGTTTTTTTCGTCGATGACGCGGCGCAAGGTCTTGAGATCGGATTCGGATTCGATCAGCGTCTGGGTGGACAGCACGACTTCTTTGCCCGCGCCGCTCAGTTCGGCGGCAAGCGCGAGCCAGTCGTCGGGCCGCAATTCGTGACGGCGCGAACAGACGGTTTCGCCCAAGTAGATGATGTCGACGGCTTCGCAGGCGGCGGCTTCATTGTAAAAGTCGAGCACGCGCTGGCGCGGCCAGTAGTAAAGCAGGGGGCCGAGGGAGAGTTTCATTGGATCGGGCTTATTTCCACGGGCGGTAGTATGCGCCCAGGGTGTGACTCTGGCCTTCGGAAATTTTGTTGAGTTCGGCCATCCATGCTTCTTGCACGGCAAAGCTTTCGCCATCGCGCGCGAGGGCATCCAGGGCGGCGCGCCATACTTTGGTGACTTGGGCAACGTAGGCCGGGTTGCGTTGCCGTCCTTCGATTTTGATGGCGCACACTCCCGCGCGCGCGAGGTCAGGGAGCAGTTCCAGGGTGTTGAGGCTGGCAGGTTCTTCGATGGCGTAGTAGGTTTCGTCGTTGACTGTGAACCGGCCTTTGCACAGGGTCGGGTAGCCTGCGCGTTCGCCGTCGGCGTAGCGGTCGATGAGGATGCCATTCAGGCGGGTTTCCATGCCTTTGGGGGTTTGCTCCCAGCGCACGAAGGCGTCCGGCGAACAGGCGCCGTTGCAGTTCGGCGATTTGCCGGTGACGTAGGCCGAGAGCGCGCACCGCCCTTCGACCATCACGCACAGGCCGCCGAAGCCGAATATTTCGATTTCCGCAGGGGTATTGGCCGCAAGTTGTTTGACTTGCGCCAGCGACAGTACGCGCGGCAACACTACGCGCTGGATGCCGAAGCGTTCGCGGTAGAAGTTGATTGCTTCGTGGCTGGTCGCCGAGCCTTGTACCGACAGGTGCAGCCGCAGTCCGGGGTGGACGCGGACGGCGTAGGCCATCAGGCCGGGATCGGCCATGATGACGGCGTCGACGCCCAGTTCCGCTGCGCGATCCACGGCTGCGTTCCAGTCTGCCTGGTTGCAGGCGAGCGGGTATGTGTTGAGCGCGAGCAGCACTTTGCGGCCATGGCTGTGGGCATAGGCGATGCCTTCGCGGATTTGGGGAAGATCGAAGTTGAGTCCGGTGAAGTTGCGGGCGTTGGTTGCATCTTTGAAGCCGAAGTAGACGCAGTCCGCGCCGTTGTCGACCGCCGCTTTGAGCGCGGGCAGGCCGCCAGCGGGGCAGACGAGTTCGGGTATGCGCATGCTGTTCATTGTCCGTTCTCGCAGGAGTCTGTGGCGACCACGTACCGATAGGACTGCGCGGGGGGATGGGAATCCGCCGCCGAGGGCGCGCCGAGCAGGACGCCGAGCGCCATGCCGAGCGCACTCGCCGCGAGGCCGTACACTTGCGGCTGGAGGAGGTCGGGAAGAACGCCGATGTGGATCAGGAATTCGCCGCCGATCCAGGTCGCCAGGCCCAGGCAGACGGCAAGCGCGCCGCCCAGGTTGTTGGCGCGTTTCCAGAATATTCCGGCGACGAGCGGGACGAAAGCGCCCGCCAGGGTGATGCGATAAGCGCGTTCGACCATTTCGTGGATGCTGGCATTGGAATTCAATGCATACCATGTGACGAGAAGGGCGAACACTACCACGGTGGCGCGCGATGCCCAGAGGAATTGCTTGTCGGTCATTCGCGGGAAGAAGCCGCGCAATACGTTTTCGGAAAAAGTCACCGAGGGGGCGAGCAGCGTCCCCGAGGCGGTGCTCATGATGACCGAGAGCAGCGCGCCGAAAAAGACGACTTGGGCCGCGGTGGTCATGTGGTTCATGACTAATACCGGCATGATCTTCTGGGTATCGTCCAGCGAGACGCGCGCCACCATCTCCGGGTCGACGATTTGCGCCGTGTAGGCCAGATAGACTGGTGTCATGGCGAAGATGATGTAGAAAAACCCGCCCAGGGTCGTTCCCCATACTGCGGTTCGCTCGTTGCCCGAGGAATTGACGCGCTGGAAAACGTCCTGCTGCGGAATGGAACCGAGCGCCATGGTGAGAAAGGCCGCTACCCAGGTGAAAACGTCGCGCGCCGAGGTTTCGCGCAGGATGTCGAATTTGCCTGCGGCCTTGGCGTGCTCAATGACTGTGGTGACGCCGCCCGCCATGTCGCTGGCAATCCAGGTAACGTAAAGCAGCCCCAGGACGATTACTATCATTTGTACGAAAGTCGTGACCGCCACCGACCACATCCCGCCCAACAGTGTGTAGAGCAGTACTACAGCCGCGCCGATCACCATGCCTGTCTGTTGATCGATCACGCCGCCCGAAAGCAGGTCGAACACCAGGCCCAGCGCGGCGATCTGCGCGCCCACCCAGCCGAGGTAGGAAATGACGATGCAGACCGACAGCGTCAATTCGATGCCTCGGGTGTAGCGGCGGCGGAAAAAATCGCCCAGGGTCAGGAGATTCATGCGGTAAAGGGGGCGGGCGAAGACCAGGCCGAACAGCATCAGGCACATGCCCGCGCCAAGCGGATCGGAAATCAGGCCGCTAGCGCCCTCTTTGAGGAAGGTGCCTGAATTTCCGAGTACGGTTTCAGCGCCGAACCATGTGGCGAATACCATTGCCAGCACCACAGACATAGGCAAATGGCGTCCGGCGGTAATGTAATCGCGGGCGTTGTGCACCCGCGCCGAAGCAAAAAGCCCGATACCAATGGATACGGCCAGATAA
>JAIRWW010000120.1 GCA_031268685.1 Azoarcus sp. | reverse complement strand
GCGATTTCCTGGATTACGTCGACAATGCTGGAAATTTGTTCGGACTGCACCCCCAACTGGATTACATCCTTGGAAGCATGGCGGACCAGTTTCGCTATTTCATCCATGCTGGTGATGGTGTGCCCAACCGTTTCCACGCCGTTGTCCGAGATTGTGGCAAAGCTTTCGGCAATCGCCTTGGTGTCGCGGGCATGGTCGGAGACCTGCCCGATGCTGCTGGAGATTTCTTCCAGCGCCGCCGCCATGCCCGTAGCAGCGGCGTGCTGATCGCCAGCGGTATGCGTGGCCTGCTCGGAAGCCTGCGAGAGCGCCTGCGCGTCTTCGGTAAGACGTTCGATGTTTTTGTGTATATCGCCGATCATGCCGCGCAGGCTGGCGCACATCTTTCCGGTTGCGGCAAAAAGCTGGCCAACCTCATCTTGGCCATGCTGGCCGACATCCACCGCGAGATCGCCTTCCGCCACCCGATGGGTTATGTCGATGGCGCGTTGCAAGGGACGAGTGAGCCAAAAGCGGGTCGCCAGAAATACGCACGATCCCAGCACGAGCATGACGATCAGCCCGGTGCCGAGGAGGATCATGGTAATTCTGTTGGTCTCTTTTGAGATGGCGTTTCTGTCGATGCATGTTACGATCAGCCAATCCCAAGGCGCGTAGGTGCTGGCAAACGCTATGCGCGAGATTTCCTTGCCTCCCTGGTCGGGCCAGTCGTAGTAGAACACGCCTTCTTTTTTCTCGATCATTTCCGCGATTGGCATCTGTCCGGCGGCGTTTTTGATCTGCGCCATGTCGACGCCTTCGCGCTGCGGGTGGATCACCGCCTTTCCAGCGGATTGCCCGCTGGTCGAAACGACGAAGATATAGCCCGTTTTCCCGGGATGGCTGTCTTTCAAATTGTTTTTCAGGGATTGCAATCCTTCCGTGAAATCCACGCCGATGAAGGCCACGCCCACGGTCTCGCCCACGCTGTTCTTCAAAGGCTCGTAGTAGGTCATGTAATCCCGCCCAAACAGCAGCGCATGCCCCTTGAACGTCTTCCCGGACATCAGCGCCTCATATGCTGGATGGACGCGATCGAGCATGGTGCCCACGGCGCGCGCGCCACTATCGTTTTTCAGAGACGTAGTAATGCGAATGAAATCATCGCCTTTCCTGACAAAAATCGTGGCAGCCGCATGGGTGGCCGCGGTGAAGTGATCGACCGATTTGAAATCATTGTTCAGCGGCTCGTTCTCGAACATCAGGCCGGGCAAAGACAAAGCGCCGTAAGAAAACGCACGCGATGTATCCAAGGACACTTTTCCCTGGAAAGGGTCCGCAAACTGGACGCCCAGCGCCAAAGCGAATGCTTCCATTGATGACGCATAGGCTTTAGTCATATTAACGGCCTGCGCTTCCAGTTCCTTCAAATCTTCGATCCAGCGCTCTTCCGAAAGATCATTGGAGACGTAGCCGATCACGCCGCCCGCCGCGGAAAACACCAGAATGATCGCCAACAGGATGATCAGATTCAGCTTTGTCGCAATTGATTTGGAACGCATCGTTTCCCCCCATTTTTTCGCTGTGACGCAAATACAAGGCTGATCTGCCTTTTGACGCGAAAACGCTTTACCCCGCTGCCGGCAGAAGGATTCAGTAGCCGTCTGCTACGACTTCACGAGAAATGAATAAAATTCAGCCTCGGAAAAAGCAGTTGCACTTGGGCACAACGGACATGGCGAAAACGAGAAGCCGCCAACATGACGCTTTCGCCCAGCAGGCGAGTCTCGGCCTGAAACCATGTTTCTTGCCGCGCCCATCGCGTTCACCGTGCTCGGACGGTCACAGGTTCAATCTATGCCATCAGGCACTCATGACTTTAGCTTGGCGAGAAAATGATATCTGTGATAAATCATCCCTTCCTTTCTCATTCCACCCAAGAAAAAGGCAAAGGGAATGCGGGGCCAGCCCTGTCAGGGTATTGCCCGTCCAGCGCATCATGCTCGCGGCAAGCTGAGGTTTAGATCAAGCCCGCGACACCAGGGACGGCGGCGGAGAGCAAAAGCATGCTGGCAACGGCCCAGGCGGATTCTCAAACATCCGCCTCTACCGTATCTCCCTTTTCTTCCATCCATGCCCGCCGTCCGGCGGCTTCGCCCTTGCCCATCAGCAGCGTAAACATGCGCCGCGTCTCCGCCAGCGCGCCGTCGCGCACCTGCACGGGCAGCATGCGCCGCGTGGCGGAAGCCATTGTGGTTTCGCGCAACTGCTCGGGGTTCATTTCGCCCAGCCCCTTGAAACGGCCGATTTCGATGGCATCGGGCTTTACGCCTTCCTTCGCCAGCCGTTCGCGGATCGCGGCGAGTTCGCCTTCGTCAAGTGCGTAAAGACGGCGGGCCGGGCGCTTCTTGCCCTGTGCGGGAACATCCACCCGATATAGCGGCGGCTGGGCGACGAAGATATGGCCGCACTCGATCAGCTTCGGGAAGTGGCGGAAAAAGAGGGTGAGGAGCAAAGTCTGGATGTGCGCGCCGTCGACGTCGGCATCGGACATGATGACGACTTTGCCGTAACGCAGGCTGGAGAGGTCGGGATCGTCGCCGGGGCCGTGCGCATCGACTCCGAGCGCCACGGCAATATCGTGGATTTCGGCGTTGGCGAACAGGCGATCGGCGTCGATTTCCCAGGCGTTCTGCACCTTGCCACGCAGGGGGAGAATGGCTTGCGTCTCTTTGTCACGCGCCATCTTGGCCGAACCGCCAGCGGAATCGCCTTCGACGAGAAACAACTCGTTTTCGCCGATGTCGCTGGATTCGCAGTCGGAGAGCTTGCCGGGCAGTACGGCGACACCGGAGGACTTTTTCTTTTCGACCTTCTGGGCGCTCTTTTGCCGCGCCAGCGCCTGCCTGATAGCCAGCTCGGCAATGGCGCGGCCCGCCTCGACGTGGTTGTTGAGCCAAATCTCGAACGGATCGCGCACCTGCGCCGACACCAGCCTGACCGCTTCGCGCGAGTTGAGTTTTTCCTTCACCTGCCCCTGGAATTGCGGATCGAGCAGTTTTGCCGAGAGCACGAAGCCCATGCGCGCGCAAACGTCCTCTTGCTGCAACTTGACACCGCGCGGCAGCAAGGCGTGATGGTCGATGAAAGATTTCAGCGCCTCGAAAAGCCCCGCGCGCAGGCCGGACTCGTGCGTGCCGCCCGAAACGGTCGGAATCAGGTTTACATAGGATTCGCAGGGCACGGACTGCTCGTACCACGCCAGCGCCCAGGCCGCGCCTTCGCCGGGCGCGAAGGCCGGATCATTGTCGGCGGCGTATTTTTCGCCGGTGAAAGCGGGGGCTACCGGCTCCAGTCCGGCGGCGAGTTCGGCGAGATAAGCGGCAAATCCGCCGGGATAGCTCCAGCTTTTGCCCTGAACGGAACCGTCCGGCTGTTCGACATCGAGCCGCACGGAGACGCCCGGCAGCAGCACCGCCTTCGAGCGCAACAGGCGTTCGAGTTCGGCCATCGGCACACGCGGCGACTCGAAATATTTCGTGTCCGGCCAAACCCGCACCCGTGTGCCGGTCTGGCGTCCGCTATCGCCCATGGCGCGCAACTCGCCAATGCGCTCGCCGCCGTCGGCGAAGTCGATGCGCCATAGCTTGCCGTCGCGGCGGATTTCGACCTCTAGCCTGGTTGAAAGCGCATTCGTTACCGACACGCCAACGCCGTGCAGCCCGCCGGAAAAAGCGTAAGCCGATTCGCCCGAACGCTTGTCGAATTTACCCCCGGCATGCAGGCGGGTAAAAGCCAGCACAACCACCGGTACGCCTTCCTCGGGATGTTGTCCGACGGGGATGCCGCGCCCGTCGTCGGCTACGCTCACCGAACCATCGGCATGGAGCATGACGTGAATCTTTTTGGCGAAACCGGCGAGCGCTTCATCGGCGGCATTGTCGATGACTTCCTGGATGACGTGCGCCGGACTGTCGGTACGGGTATACATGCCCGGCCGCTCGCGCACAGGCTCCAATCCTTTGAGAACGCGAAAGGACGACTCGTCGTATTGCTTGCCTGCCATCACCAGCCCTGTCTGTTGCGGGAAGGGGTGAAGGATAGCAGATACGCCCCGCCGCTCCGGAACGGACGAGGCCCGCGGCCCGCCCCGGCGCTGCTGCTTGAACTGCCTTCATCCACATTCCCTGGCACGGCGTTACCAGTTGCCGCGCCCAGGAAGCTCCCTGCTTTCCGAAATGCTTTATCCCGGTGAACGGTGAATTTTCGCTTCGCCCCTTGCAAGATTTGTTTGCCGTGATACCATGTATTATGTCTTATATAAGACATGGTTTGAAATTACACTTCTCACGTCTGTACCAACGTGTTTTGCCTCATGACAAACATCCTGGCGCGGCGGTTACACACAACACGACTCAAAGGAGAATCCCCATGTCTCGCGCAACAGATATCCAGTCTCTTGAACACGAATGGGCGACCAGCCCCCGCTGGCGCTGGCAAGGCATACGCCGCAATTACAGCGCCGCAGATGTGGTTCGATTGCGCGGATCGGTGCAAATCGAATACACGCTGGCGAAAAAAGGCGCAGAAAAACTGTGGGACAAACTCCATGGCAAGGCAAACAAGGGCTATGTCAACGCTTTCGGCGCCATCTCTGCCGGACAAGCCATGCAGCAGGCCAAGGCGGGGCTGGAAGCCGTGTATCTCTCCGGCTGGCAAGTGGCCGCCGACGGCAATACATCCGAAACCATGTATCCGGATCAATCGTTATATGCCTACGATTCCGTGCCAGCCATGGTGCGGCGCATCAACAATACCTTCAAGCGCGCGGATGAAATTCAGCATGCGCGAGGCATCAATCATGGCGACGAAGGCTTCATAGATTATTTCCTGCCCATCGTGGCCGATGCGGAAGCCGGTTTCGGCGGTGTGCTGAATGCTTTCGAGTTGATGAAGAACATGATTGCCTCCGGCGCGGCGGGCGTGCATTTTGAAGATCAACTGGCGGCGGCAAAAAAATGCGGTCACATGGGCGGCAAGGTCCTGGTGCCGACCCGCGAGGCCATCGAAAAACTGACTGCCGCGCGACTGGCCGCCGATGTGATGGGCGTGCCGACGCTCATACTTGCGCGCACCGATGCCGAAGCTGCCAGCCTGCTGACTTCCGATTGCGACGAAAACGACCGTCCCTTCATCTCCGGCGAGCGCACGCAAGAAGGTTTTTACCGCGTCAAAAACGGGCTGGAGCAAGCGATTTCGCGCGGCATCGCCTATGCGCCCTATGCCGATCTTGTGTGGTGCGAAACAGCGACGCCCGATCTGGGATTCGCCCGCGAATTTGCTAAAGCTGTACAAGCCGTCTGCCCGGGCCGCCTGCTTGCCTATAACTGCTCGCCGTCATTCAACTGGAAGAAAAACCTGGACGACAAGACCATCGCCAGTTTCCAGGATGAACTCGCCGCGCTGGGCTACAAATATCAGTTCATTACGCTGGCTGGCATCCATATCAACTGGTTCAACACTTTCCGCTTCGCGCACGCCTATGCGCGCGGCGAGGGCATGCGGCATTACGTCAACATGGTGCAGGAACCGGAATTCGCCGCGCGCAGCGAGGGTTACAGCTTTGTTTCCCACCAGCAGGAAGTGGGCGCAGGCTATTTCGACGAGGTGACGACTGCGATCCAGGGCGGCACATCTTCGGTGAAGGCGCTCACCGGCTCGACCGAAGAAGCGCAATTCCATTGATGCGCCACATCCATCATATGTTATCGGGATTAACATGAACCTCGATCTACCCAAAGGCGTCGAGATCGACGCCCCCATCCACCCCGGCTACGAAAGCATTCTGAGCCGCGAGGCGCTCGAACTTGTCGCCTGCCTGCATCGCGCCTTCGAGCCGCGCCGCCGTGAACTCCTGCGCCTGCGCGCCGAACGGCAGGCGCGGTTCGACGCAGGCGAGATGCCCGGTTTCCTGCCCGACACCAATCACATCCGTGCCGGGCAATGGAAAATTGCCCCCCTGCCCCCGGCGCTGGAACGCCGCCGCGTAGAAATCACCGGCCCGGTCGAAGCCAAGATGATTATCAATGCGCTCAATTCCGGCGCTGATTCCTACATGGCCGACTTCGAGGATTCCAACAGTCCGAAGTGGGAAAACCAGGTACAGGGCCAGATCAATCTTTACAAAGCTATCCGCCGCAAGCTCGATTTCCGTGGAGAAACGGGCAAACAGTACCGCTTGAACGACAAGACAGCCACCCTGCAAATCCGTGCGCGTGGCTGGCATCTGGACGAAAAGCATGTGCGGATCGATGGCGAGCGGGTTTCAGGCGGCATTTTCGATTTCGCCCTCGCCTTTTTCCACAACGCGCGGGAACAGATCGCGCGCGGCGCGGGGCCTTTTTATTACCTGCCCAAGCTCGAAAGCCACCTCGAAGCGCGCCTGTGGAACGACCTGTTCAATATGGCGCAGGATCACATCGGCATGGCGCGCGGCACGGTCAAGGCCACCGTCCTGGTCGAAACCATCCTGGCTACCTTCGAGATGGAAGAAATTCTCTTTGAACTGCGCGAGCATTCAGCCGGACTGAACGCGGGACGCTGGGATTACATTTTTTCCTGCATCAAAAAATTCCGCAAAAACAAAGACTTCTGTCTTGCAAACCGAGGCGTGATCACGATGGAAGTACCGTTCATGCGCGCTTATGCCCTTGCGCTGGTACAGGCATGCCACAAGCGCGGCGCGCCTGCCATCGGCGGCATGAGCGCGCTGATTCCCATCAAGGACGATCCCGCCGCCAACGAAAAAGCGCTGGAAGGCATCCGCCGCGACAAGTGGCGCGACGCGGGAGACGGCTTCGATGGCGGCTGGGTCGCCCATCCAGGGCTGGTCGACATCGCCATGGTCGAATTCGTCAAAGTATTGGGTGACAGACCAAACCAATGGGAAAAACAGGTTTCCGGCACATTCGGCCCCAGGGAGTGGCTCGACTTCCGCCCCGAACAGCCCATCACCGAAGCGGGGCTGCGCAACAACATCAACGTCGGCATCCACTACCTCGGTTCATGGCTTGCCGGCAATGGCTGCGTACCCATCCATAACCTGATGGAAGACGCAGCCACTGCCGAAATATCCCGTTCGCAAGTCTGGCAATGGGTGGTTTCGCCCAAGGGCGTGCTGGACGATGGCCGCAAGATCGCGCCAGACATGGTGCGCGCCATGATCGGCGAGGAACTGGAAGCCATCAAAGCGA
>JAIRWW010000007.1 GCA_031268685.1 Azoarcus sp. | reverse complement strand
CTGCTGGTAGAGACAGGGCGCTGGCGCGCGCGCTGCAACCGCGTTTGCGTGGTCGACTGCCCCCGCGAAATGCAGATCGCCAGAGTCGCGGAACGCAACGGCCATTCGCGCACCGAAATAGAAGCCATCGTCGCTGCCCAGGCAAGCCGAGAAGCACGGCTAGCCATCGCCGACGACATCATCGACAACAGCGGCCCGCTCACCGCCCTCCACGCCCAGGTCGATGCCCTCCACGAACGCTACAAGGCCCTGGCAGCCTTGCAGGAAGGGTCGTGATGCGTCGTGATGCAAATTCGCCTTTACCGGCGGCGATGTTATCATTCGCCATCGAACCGGCCACTTCCGTCCACAATGCCGGGTGCTAGACACTTTTTCCGGAACGCGCGTGATCACCTACGAATATCCCTTCAATGAGCGCATTCGCACTTTGCTGCGCCTGGAAGACCTGCTCCAGAGAAATGCTCATTTCCGCGAAAGCGACGACCCATTTCATCACCACACCGCTCTCCTTGCCCTATTCGAGACAATAGAAGTCGCCGGGCGCGCCGACCTGAAAGTCGATCTCGTCCAGGAACTCGAACGGCAGCGCCAGATACTGATTTCGTTCCGCGAAAATCCGGACATCTCCGAAGACGCGCTCCAGGAAGCCCTCAAGGAAATAGAGCAGACATCCACGAGCCTGCTTTCGATGTCGGGCAGGTTCGGACAGCATCTGCGCAACAACGAATGGCTGATGAGCATACGCAGCCGCGCCACCATCCCCGGCGGCGCCTGCGAATTCGATCTGCCCTCCTATCATTACTGGCTCAGCCGCGACGGACAAACCCGGCGGCACGACCTCGATACCTGGGTCAAGCCCTTGCTGCCCATTCAGGAAGCCCTGACCATCGTGCTGCGCTTGCTGCGCTCCAGCGGACACCCGGAAGCGCAGGTCGCGCGCGCCGGGGCATTCTCGGAAAAGACGAACGGCATAGCCGCGCAGATGATCCGCATCCGCATCGCCCGCACCGAGGCAGCCGTACCCGAGATCAGCGCCAACAAATATGCGCTCAATATCCGTTTCATGCTGCCCGAAACTCAACTGCGGCCCCGCCCGCTCGAACGCGACCTGCCATTCGAGTTAACCTTCTGCGGCCTGTGAGCGAGAGCGAGAGCAAATTCGCGCCTCCCAGGCGGCGCCTCGTGTGCTGCCCCCAATGCGGCAAGGAAGCCGAATGGAGCGAGGCGAATCCCAGCCGCCCGTTCTGCTCGGCGCGCTGCAAGCAGATCGACCTCGGGGCATGGGCCTGCGGACAATACCTGATACCCGCCTCGCCACAGGACGGCGAACCCGAATCGCCCCCCGGCCTGTTTTCCGGCTGATCCGCCGGGCGGTTCCGCATCGCGCATGCCATCCCGAGCGCGATCATGGCTTGTGACGAAGCCCCTGCCGCGTTATGCTGCCAGCTTTTCCAGCGCGTCGCCGGAAAAAGGCCACAACGAAAAAAGGAGCATCGTCATGCCACGTGATTTTTCCGAAGTCTATCTCTACAATTTTGAAGACTTGAAACAGGGGCAAACCGCCTCCATCGCCCGCACCGTTTCCGAGGCCGACATATTCGCTTTTGCTGGCGTATCCGGCGACACCAACCCGGTGCACGTCGACCATGAATTCGCCGCCAGCACCATGTTCAAGGGCCGCATCGCCCACGGCATGCTTTCCGCCGCCTACATTTCAACCGTGCTGGGCACAAAGCTGCCCGGGCCCGGCGCGATCTACCTCTCGCAAACGGTGAAGTTCAAAGCGCCGGTGCGCATTGGCGATACCGTTGTCGCCCGCGCGACCATCACCGCGCTCGACCCCGAAAAACGCCGCATCACCCTTTCAACCATCTGCACGGTCGGCGATACCGAAGTAACTGTCGGCGAAGCGCAGATCATGCTGCCCAAGCGCTGAAATAGATGGCTTCCGTCCTGTCCGGCCTGCTCCAGCGGGGGCCGGGCGGGGTTCGCGGGGTTCGCAGGGTTTCGTATTATTCGGACAAGACAACGCGCATGCGCGCAGCCCCGCGCTTGACAATGCCTTCCACCGCTCTATAATCCGGCCCTCTTAGCAGGCGCGTAGCTCAGTTGGTTAGAGCACCACCTTGACATGGTGGGGGTCGTTGGTTCGAATCCAATCGCGCCTACCAGCTATCCGGTGATCGTATCGCACGTCACAAAAAACCCCGCCATTGCGGGGTTTTTTTATTGCTTCATCGCTTCCCTGCGTATTTCGCGGAAAGCGATTCCAGCTTTCCCGGCCTCAACATCCCAATTTCCAGGCAATTGACGCCCCAATGTCTGGACGTTATGATGCGCAGCGCTTCAGGTGTCCTGTCGAAATTCTTTCGGCAAGCTTAATCGGGAAGTTCGGTGCGCTCCGGTTCAACCGGCGGCAATGCCGACACTGCCCCCGCAACGGTATGCGAGTCAATTCCGTCCATCGCGCCACTGTGCCTCACGGCATGGGAAGGCGGCCGGAAAGTTTCATCGCTCGCGAGTCCGGAGACCGGCCTGAGTGTTGAACTGAACCAAGTGCTGCGGAGGGCGGTACGGTGGTCGACGCCGCCTGCCGCCCCACGCAGCCCGACAACGCCCGCTCGTTTTGCCTTCCAAGGCCTCATCCACCGTCGGCATTTCACGCCGATCGAAACGAGAGGTAATGAAAATGGGCAAAACGATCAATCTCACCCTGTTGTTGTCCGGCGCGCTACTCGCCAGCGCCGCGCATGCCGGCCCCTTCGCGCCCGCAGCCGGAAAGCCCGGCTCTACCGCGATTCACATGGACGACCCATCCATCACCAACTGGGCGACCGGCTGGCAGGACTACAATCCCGGCCCCGGCATAGCCTCGAACTGGCTAACGCCCGACAAGGCGCTGGGCAAGGCGGTCGGAGATTCCTACGACATCGTCGTGCTTGGCGACCAGGGTTCCATCACGCTGACTTTCGACGGTTACATCTATAACGGCGATGGGGCCGACTTCGCCATTTTCGAGAACAGTTTCAACGACACCTTTCTCGAACTGGCCTTCGTCGAAGTTTCTTCCAACGGGACGGATTTCTTCCGCTTCGACGCTTATTCCTTCACGCCATCCCCGGTCTCCGCTTTCGGTTCGGTTGACCCGACCAATATCGACGGTCTGGCTGGCAAGTACAAACAGGGCTGGGGCACCCCCTTCGATCTCGACTCGCTGGCAGGATATGCATCTGACGGTCTCGACCTCGATCATATCCAGTACGTCCGCCTCGTCGACATCATGGGCGACGGCAGCGAGTTCGACAATTACCCCGCCGAATATGGCGGCCCGCACCCGATCTACGACCCCTATCGCACCACTGGCAGCCCCGGATTCGACCTCGATGCAATCGGCGTCCTCCACTACGCCCCTGTGCCCGAACCCGAAACTTACGCCATGCTGCTCGCTGGCCTTGGCATGATCAGCGCCATTTCGCGCCGCCGCCGCAAAGCCGCGTAAAAGGAGAGCGATCATGACCCGTATTCCACGCATCACGCACATCCTTGTGGCGGCAGCGGTTCTATTGCCGATACAAGCTGCCGCAGATGTTATCGACTTTGAAAACTTCCCGCTCAGCGCCGATAGCCATTATTTCCCCGAAACCGACAGCGTCATCGACATAGGCGGCGCTCGCTTCAACCACGATTACGCCGAAATGTACGGCAGTTGGAGCGGCTGGGTCGTCTCCAACGAGGCCGACCTCGTCACGCCGGGCTATACCAATCAATTCAGCGCCTACGCGACGAGCGGCAACGGGCAGAACAACTACATGCTGGCCTATGTCCCGGTCGACGGTTGGGGCGAAGCGCCAAGCATCACATTCGCCACGCCGGTAACGCTCGATGGGGCACAGTTCGCCAACACCACCTATGCCGCCCTGTCCATGCAGCAAGGCGACGACTTCGCCAAGCGTTTCGGCGGGGATAGCGGCAATGACCCGGATTATTTCGTTTTGAGCATCATCGGGCACGACGAACTCGGCGGGGTCACAGGCACGGTGGATTTCCACCTCGCCGACTTCCGCTTTGAGGACAACATGCTCGACTACATCGTCGGCGACTGGACGCAAGTGGATCTCTCCCCCCTTGGCACAGTCAGCAGCCTGTCGTTCAACATGAATTCGTCTGACATTAGCGCGTATGGCATCAACACCCCGCTCTACTTCGCGCTTGACAATCTCTCGGCCAGCCCGGTGCCATGGCCTGCCGCGCCTTGGTTGTATGGCTCCGGACTCGCCTTGCTCGGACTGATTCGCCGTCGCCGAACCGCCTGAGAGGCTTATTTATAAAGCTCTTGCAGCCCTTTTCCCGTGCGCAGGCACGGGAAAAGGCGCGCATAAAAAGGAACTCCCATGCTTCGGCCGATTCATGTCCGGCGGCGCGCGCCGTCGGCCCTGGCGCTTGCATTCACGTTTTGCGCCATGTCCTCGCCCGCGCGCGGCGATACCCAACTCGACACCATCACAGTCACAGCGACCAGGGGCGATGCCCTGGAAACCGTGCCGCACCAAGTCGATGTCATCACGCGCGAAGACATCGAAGCGAGCGCCGCGCAGACCGTGGGCGAACTGCTCTCGCGCCTGCCCAACATCCATCTGCGCAGTTACGACGGCAACGACCGCGATGCCTCCATCGACATTCGCGGCATGGGCGATACCGCGGTAAGCAATGTCGTCGTTCTTGTCGATGGCGTGCGCCTGAACGAAATCGACATGTCGGGACCCGACCTGACAACCGTACCGCTCTCCCAAATCGAGCGCATCGAAATCCTGCGTGGCGGCGGCGCGGTGCGTTACGGAGATGGCGCGGTCGGCGGCGTAATCGACATCCGCACGCGCGGCGGGCGCGGCGGCGCGCCGCACGGCGAAATCGTTTTCAAGAAAGGCAGCGACGGTCTCGGCGAGTTTCAGGCCCAAGCTGGCGCGGGAGCCGGGCCGATGCGCATCGGCGCCACTTACCGGCGCTTTCTGACGGACGGCTACCGCGACAATGGGCAAGTCGATGCCCGCGACTACACCGTCGACCTGCGCGCCAGCTTTGGCGCGCTCGAAACCTGGGTGAGCGGCGCAAGTCACCACGATAAATCCGGCTTGCCCGGCATCGTCTCGCGGGAAGCATTCAAAGACGGAGACCGCGGACGCCGCAGCGCGAGCAGCCCTGACGATTTCAGCGAAACGGATGACGACCGGCTCTCCGCTGGCGCGGCGGTCGATTTCGGCGCTGGCGGCATCCTCGAATTCCGGGTGAACCAGCGCAGCCGCCGCAACCCTTACGTCATGGGCTACAACCCAAAGCTCTCCATTGCCAGCCAGCAATCCGAAATCGAAACCGACAGCGCCGGGTACGCCCTGTTCTACACCCTTGATTTCGACCTCGCCGGGCAGCATCACACCCTGCGGGCCGGGCACGACATATCCGATGGCGATTATCTGCGCGCGGAAAATGGCCGCCAAACCGTCGAATCTTCCAAGCGCCTTGAAGGGCGAGTGCGCAGCAGAGGCCATTATCTCGAACTCAAATCCGGCCTCGGCGCTGGCTTTACCCTGCTAACCGGCTACCGCAAAGGCAGTTTCGAGACGCGCGAACGCCAGAGAGCTTACAAAAACGTTTGCGACTACGAGTATGTAGTCGTTCCTCCAGGCATATCCATACCGGTGCCGATCAACTGCCGGGACGAATGGCAAACCGAGACGCTGCAAGGCGGCAAATTAGTGCAGGGCGGCAAATGGAACAACGAAGCCGCCACGCTCGGCCTGACGTGGAGCAATCCTTCGCTGACGGTTTTCGCCAGCGCCTCCAGCCATTTCCGCAACCCCAACATCGACGAATTGATGCTGGCTTCCGGCACCCTGCGTCCGCAACGCGGCTGGACCATAGAGCACGGCCTGCGCTATCGCCCCAACCCAAAATGGCAAGTATCGGCCACCGTTTTCTGGATGCGGATCGAAGACGAGATTTACTACGGCTTCGAGCCAGCCCTCAACAACCAGCAGGTCAATCGCAACTATGACGACATCACGCGACGCCTGGGCGGCGAACTGGAATTGCGCTGGCAGGCTGCCGACCGTGTCGGCCTGCGCGGGAGCTTCGGCTACGTCAAGCCGAGCTTCGCCGCCAGCGGCGCCGACATCCCGCATGTCCCGCGCCGCACAGCCAGCGCGGCCATAGACGTCGCCCTGCCCGGCAAGCTGCAATGGACGCTGGCGGGCAGGCATGTAGGGCGGCGCTACGACGGCAATGACCTCGACAACACCCAGTATCCGCGTCTATCGTCCTACACAACCTGGGATACCGCGCTACATGGCAGCTTCGGCAATATGCACGCAAGCCTGGGGATCAACAACCTGACGAACAAAGCCTACTCAGCGCTCGGCTACAGCGGCACTTTCTACCCGATGCCAGGCCGCACTTTTTACGCTTCACTGGCCATGACGTTTTGAAAATCGGGCAGTTCGGAAAATCCTGAAGGCGCGTGGATAGCTTTTTGCGTACATCAAGCGATTTGGATGCGGACGTGCTTGCCAAGCACCCTGGCGGCGGCTTCGATCTGATCTAGTTTCGAGGCATGCCGCAGATCGAACAAACGGTCGACTTGCGGCATGTGCCAGCCGAGACGGCGGGCAAGCTCTGCCTTCTTCACACCCTGTTCGGTCATTGCCTGATACACGCCCAACTTCGCACATTCCAAGGCCGAAGGACAAACAGTCTTCTGGCCTTTTTGCGGTTTGCTGGCAGGCGGCAAGGGCTTGCGCCCATCCACGTAGAACGAAAGCCCGGTTTCCAGCGCATCGACAGCATTCATCAAGGCTTCGTCTTCGTCTGCACCGAAGGTAATGGCTTCGGGCACGTCCGCAAAGGTCACGAGCATGGTTCCGTTATCGTCGAGTCTCATGGTCACGGGATAGTCAAACATTTCAATCATCTCCTTGCTTCAAACCAAGCTGGCGTTTTACAGCGGCTTCCAGTCCCTTTCCGAGATCTTGTGTGCCGTGCATGGGAAGCGCGGACTGCCTGCCATTGAGGAATACCTTCAGATGCGACCCCTTGCCTTGCACAAAGGTTGCACCCTGTTGTTCCAGCCACTTCTTCATCTGCTTTGAATTCATTGGATGAAACATAACACATATGTTGTGTTTTTTATTTCTGCGGCGCGGTCAGGGGAAAACTATTCACGACTTTCCAAAAACAAACTTCTTGCGGTCAAGACTTCCAGTCATTGCCAGCGCTGCACCTGCACCTGGAAAATAACATCCGCGCAATATTGCCTCGTCAGGTTTTGTCAGGCGCACCCTGTTCCCCGATAATCGTGGTTTTGCCCCCGACCGCATGCCTCCCGCCCATATCATTTTCGATCTCGACGGCACCCTGATCGATTCAGCCGCTGCCATTGTCGCCAGCTATCGCACAGCCTTCGCCGCCTGCGGCATCGCCCCGGCGCAAAACATCGACGCAGACATCGTCGGGCCGCCGATCAACGAAACCTTGCGCCTGCTCGCTAACGCCGACGA
>JAIRWW010000077.1 GCA_031268685.1 Azoarcus sp. | reverse complement strand
CGCCCCACCCGGTCATCAGCGGCAAGCTGTTGGAGGTCGCCTTCGAGGCCCAGCACGGCCAGCACCCGGACATAGGACCCCAGCGTGGCGCTGGGATCACCGGCCTCGACTTTGTACAGCGTGCCCCTTGAAATCCCTGCGCGTTGCGCCACCACGGCGTTGCTCAACTTGCGCCGTTTGCGGGCAAGGCGCAGCCGCTCACCCAGTTCGGTGAGCAGGCTTTGCTCTTGTGGGAAGACGATGGGCGGCTTGCTTGGCATGTTCTCCATTTTAGACAAATTCTTAAATATTTGCTCAAAATGGATGAATAAATGGCTCTTGGGTCAAAGCGTTGCCAGCATCAGTCCATCAAGTAATCGGAGCGGCAGCAGGCGGACTTGCCGTCTGAAAACCGTAAAACAGTCCCTTACGATTGTGGCGGCGGCATCGGTTGCGGCGGCATTTGCGGCGGTGGCATCCCTTGCTGCGAGGCGTCGGGGTAAGCATTCCGTCCGGGTTCCATGCCTGGGTTGGGCATGCCGTTCGGCAGGAATGGTTGCATGCCGTCCGGAACATTCGCGCCGGGCGGCGCGTTCATGCCGGGTGGCGCATTCATACCGGGCGGCGCATTCATACCAGACGGCGCATTCATACCGGGCGGTGCATTCATACCAGGCGGCATATATGGATAAGGCGGCGCTTGGGGCGCTCCGCCGCCAAACGCGCCGCCACCGGGAGGCGTTTGGCCGGGTTGGCGTGTCAATGGCAGATCGTGTATTTCGCTGCCTCTCATGAAGCGCGCGACATTGTCCTGGATGCGCTCCAGCGTCCAGCCGTCCAGGTCTTCGCCCTGCCGCACCCGTGTTTGCTTCCCGCCGTGCGAGACGATGGCAATGCCGCCGTCCGCCTCGGAGGCGATGCCTGTCAGGCGGGCGCCGCTTAAACCCGTATCGACAGGCGCAGGCTGCATGTCGTGAACGGCGCGATCCTGCGACTGGCGTCCCGGCGCGAACAAGGGGCGTGCGGTAATGGCCGCCACGGCCTCGGGCGTTGGCGCGGACGGCGCGGGGGGACGAACCGCGAGCATGGCCGGATTGGGGACGACCGGTTCAGGCAGCGGGCGCGCGAGACCCCATATCAGCCAATAAAAGGCAATCGCCACACTCAGTACAAGGCATATCCAGGACAGGCGCGCGGCGGGATCGAGACGGCGGGCGGACGGTTTCGGCTTTTTCCGTTTCACGGCGCTTGCCTCAGTACGCAAAACCGCGCCTGCACGGCCAGATGCCCATTGGCATTGCGCCGTCCCGCAGCCAGGGTAAGGCTATCGACATACACCGTCGGCGTCTGCTGGGTGAGCATATGTAAAAACTGCTGCAATTGCTCGTGTGAAGCCTCAAAGCTCATCGCTACCACGACCCGCTCGAAACCGTCTTCCATCTTGCCTTCGACGACCTGGCTGCCGCTAATTGCCACGCCTGTGCCGTCGGCGGCAGTGCGCAAGCGCTGTTGCAGATCGGTGCCGATGCGGTCGGCGGGCAGTTCGCTCGAATAGGCCGCCGACAGAAGCGCGCCCCCGGCGGCTTCGCGCGCTTCCCGCACCTGTTGCGCCGCGCCGCGCAGCCCCAGCAGGCGGGCTAGCCTCGGTTCGCCTTGCTCGAAGGCGGCGCTAGCCGAAAACCATTGGTTCATGAGCCAGCCTGCGGCGAAAAACACAGGGACGAGCGCGGCAAGCGCGGACAGGCCGACGGACAGGCCCGCCCGGCTGCGGAGAAAACGGAAGGAAGAGGCGGAGAAAGGGATGCGCATCAGGAGGCGTCCGTCCCGGCCTGTCCCGCGCCGGATTTAGGGCTGGCGTCGTCGCTGAAGCGGAATTCGATTGAAAACGACTCTTGCCCGCTCAAGGGATCGCGGGTGATCGCCGCAGGCGCGCGCACGTCGTGAAAACCGGGCTGCGCGCTCAGGATTTCCATGATTTTGGCGGCATTGCTGGCCATGCCTGCGATGGTGGCGTTACGGCCATGCAGTTCGAGGCGGGTCAGATGAACGGTATCGGGCAGCAGTATCGACAAGCGCCCGAGCAGCGCCCGCGGGTCAGGGTGGCCGTCAGCGTAGGCGGCCATGGCCGACATTCGGGCGCTGGCCTGCGCCAGGGCGTTGCGGTCAGCCAAGGCCGAAGCCACTTCCTGTCCAGCGGCATCGAGCCGGGTTTCCAGGTCGGACACATCCAACTGTTTGCGAAGCACGGGTGAAGCGAGGAGCGCCAGAAAGAGGAAAACGGCCAGGGTCGTGAGCGCGCCAATCTTCCAGTAACTGCGGCGCGTCTGCATCATGCGCCGCCCTTCGCCATAGCCTTGCAGGACGATGGGCGCATCCCCGGCGGCAGTCATGGCCCAGACTTCGACGCCGGACAAGTAATTGCTGTTCACCGCATGGGAAAGAAAATCATCGACGTGTTCGCGCGAGGCTATGACCAATTCGACCTCCACGCCGGAGGCCGTCGGCCTGGCCTGCCAGCCCCAGGCGGTTTTATCGGGCGGGAATGGGCTAGCGCCAGCCAGCGCCAGTTCGATGGCTTCCTGCCGGGCCAGGGCGGCCAGGGATGGCATTGGCAGCGTGCGGCGCAACAGCAGGTTTTCGGGCAGCACGATGGCGCTGGCAACGCAAGCGCTCGAATCGGCGTTGGCGGGCCATATGCCTTTACTGCCGTTGGCATAGCGCACGCGCACAGGTTTGGGTGGCAACAGACGGACGAAAAACGGCCATTGCAGGGCTTCGCTCCAGCCCTGGCGCAAAAATTTCGGTATCTGGGCCAGATCGAACCCGAAAAGAATCAGGTTGTTGCGCGCCTTCGCCATGGTCAGAACCCGTCCGCCGCCGCGAAACGCACCGGCTCCGCGCGTATCGTCCGCCATGGCGTGCCGTCCGGGTCGGATTTGAGCGATACCCAGCGCCCCCGCACGGCGCGCCGTCCGCCGTCCGCTGGCGTAGAAGCCAGCACATGCAAGACATTGCCCACGTTCCCCGTCCTCAGAAACGCCTGTTCGAGTGTGGAAGTGTCGATGCCGGTTTCCCCCGCGTCGCGGGCCATGGCAATGCGCCTTGCCTCGCCGTCGTTACCCTGGCACAGCACGGTGAGCACAGGCATGGGCGCCGACATGGGATTGACGCCCGCTCCACCCGAAGACCAGACGGTTACAAAGGGCTGAATTCTAGCAAAGAGATCGAAATCGACGCCGAGAACCTGCATTAAATCCTCTGGCGTCAAAAAGTGGCCATTGCGCGGACGCCAGCCCAGCCCGGCTGCTGCATAGCTATCGGCTTCAGCGCCGTCCTGCAATGGGCTGTCGTCGCTGTCGCGCCAGTCGACGATGCGCTGCGCCAATTGGCGCGCCTGATCTTGCGGCAGCCCCGCGCCATGCAGGAGCAGCGCCTGCAACAAGCTTTCCGGCGCACTGTTGAGATCGACGTAACCGGAAGCGGGCACGATCTCGACTTCGATGTCCATCCCTTCAAAGACGTAGCGCGTGCGCTGTAGACGATCCGGCGTCTGCTCGGCGCTTGCCCAGTCCAGCACCGCCATCTGGATTGCCGCATCGCCGAGCGCCGACGCCCGCCCGATGTCGAGCCGCAGCTGCGTCTCCTGCATCTCGCTGCTGGAGACTGTCAGCAGCCCGGCCACCAGAACGGAGAGCGCCGCGACGAACCACAGCACGGCTATGAGAGCGAAGCCCCGGCTGGCCGGGCGGAAAACAGCCCGCCGCATCCTCAACCGTCCTCCGGTCATGGCGGCGGTGCCTCTGCCTGGAACGGCGGCGACGAAGAAACCGTGCCATGCTCGCCGTCCGCCGCGTCTATGGCTCCGATGGAAACAATCACGGGCGGCCTGGCCGCGCCCTGAGACGCAAGGTCGATGCGCGTCCGCGCTGGCAAGTTGTCAGCGTCAGTCCAGTCTTCGCTCCATACGGCTTCCTCGTCGTTGCGGGCCGGGTGGCTTTGATATGCGATGCGAAAACCGGAAACCTTATCGGCCAATATTTGTGTCTGGAAATCCGCCGCGGCATTGCCGAACGCATCTTCCTTGACGTAGGGCGCGTAATGCAGCGCCAGACACATGCCGGAACCGCAGGGTTCGAGACCGAGCCTGAAAACATGCAGGCCGCCGACGCCGTAACGCGCGGGCATGGAACCAAGCCACTGCACCGTCGCTGGCCCGCCGCGAAAATAAACCGCCTTGCTCTGGTCTGGCAGAGTCTGCTTGATCTGCCCGACGGCGGAAGACAAAGTAGCGTGCAGAAATTCGCCCGCCAGCCACTCGCGCCCGCTCCTGCCCGCATGTTCATTGATTCGCGTGGCGGTTTTCCCAAGCGTGGCGAAGGCGCTCACCAGCCCCAGCATGATGAGCGACATCAAGGCCAGTGCAATGATGATCTCTATCAGAGTGAAGCCCCGAGCGCCGCCGCTTCCCGTTGGGAACGCCTGCCTTCCGGAGAAGCTGTTCAGTGCTGATGTCATGAAATCTTACCGTTGATTATTCCGCTTGCGGCGTCGAATCCATCAGCGTCCGGCGTTCGGGCAACAGGCTTGCCAGCTTCAGGCCGCGACGCCCATTGCGCCAACTGACGCTCACCTCGACCCGGTGCAGCGCCCAGCCTTTCCCTCGCTTTGGCTGGAAAGGCGCGGCGGACAACTGCCAATTCATATCCCCTGTGCTGCCGCTGCTTTGCAAACCCTCGGGCGGCACGCTCCACTGGCCATCGAGCAGCGCCAGCGCCAGGGATGTGGCGCGGGTGCGCGTTTCGGCTTCCAATACGTTGCGCAGCGCGCCGCCGCCAGCCCGGTAAAGCGCCCCGAGCGACATTGCCATGATCGCCATGGCAATGACGACTTCCAGCAGCGAAAATCCGCCCTGACGGCGCGCCGCCGCTCGCTTCATCCGGAAACTTCCTCCTGCGTGACCGAGCCGAACAACCAATCGACCCGCAGACGCACGCCCGAACCCGGCCCGCGCAAAAGATCAACGCTGCCGCCGGTCGCCCCGCCTTCGGGGTGAAAGCGTATCTGCCCCCGCCCGCGGCTATCGGCTTCCTGCCCGGCTACGGTGAACTGCACACTGATCGAATCCGGAAAACGGCCCAGTTCCCTGTCGTCCACCCCATAAGTGCGCGTTTCCTGGTCAACGTAGAACACGGAGGACTGGCCGCCGCGCACAGCTTCGACACGCGCCTTATTCATACCCGCGAGCACCCCGCGCAACGCGCTCCGGTATTCCATGGACGCGCGCATCTTGGGATAAGCGGCGATCGACGCGCCAGCGGCCAGACCGGCCACGGCAAGCGCCACAATCAACTCTATAAGCGTGAACCCGCCCGAACGCGGGCGGCGCGCAAGCGAAAGCGAAAGCGATTTATCACCAATTGCCGACATCGGCATTCTCGCCATCGCCGCCGGGGGAGCCGTCCTTGCCCAGGGTATAAATATCGACGTCGCCGTGCCTTCCAGGCGATTCATAAAAATAATTTCTGCCCCACGGGTCTTGGGGTACGGCGTTCTTTTCGAGATATGGGCCATTCCAGCCCGGCGTAGCGGAAGGGGGCATCACCAGCGCATGCAGACCTTCCTCCGTGCTCGGATAGCGAAAGACATCGATCTTGAACATTTGCAAGGCATTTTCGAGAGACTCGATTTGCGTCTTGGCGGTTTTCGTCTTGGCGCCGCCAAGCTGGTTCATAACCTTGGGGCCGACCAGCCCGCCGAGCAGGGCGAGGATGGCCAGCACTACGAGCAGTTCGAGAAGGGTAAAGCCCGCTTGGCGGCTGGCAAGGGGATTACGGGGAAATGCGGAATGGTTCATGGCGTTTGATTTGGGCTGTAATTACGCCCATACAGGGCGGACAGCGGATTGTAGGCTTTAGGGAAACTCTGGACAAATATTGGCGGCGTGTTCGAGCCTGCGGGCGGATTGCTATCGTTCCCTACGCATGTCCCCCTCGTAGGGAACAATGGCAATCCGCGTAGAGGCAGGCCCCCGTGCCTGCCCTGATACTGGGTGAGTGTCGGGTTGGCGCGGGCCGTAGGGGCTTGAGTCCGAAATGTCTTTGAATTGAAAGAAAAGCCGGATGCTGGCGCGACCGGAATTGCGGCTGACTCAATGCGAGCCGTTATCGGAATTCGCTGCCAGCCACTGCCGTCCGCTGGCCGTTAGCCGGTAACGTTGACTGCGACTATTGGGTTTGTCGGGCTGGGTCATTTCGATCATGCCCAATTCCAGCGCGGGCACCAGGTAAGTCTTGCGGAAGTGCTCCCTGTCGGCCAGCCCCAAGGCATCCTGCATAGCCTGCCGGGTCGCTTCGTCATCGAGCCGCGCAAGCAGCGCCCCAACTTGCGGGGTAACTTGCGGGGTAACTTGCGGCCCGTAGGCGGCGTGAAAGAGATCCCGGACGGTGACTTGCGGGGTGACTTGCGGGGTAGCTTGCGGGTAGTTTGCCGTGGGGATGAGCACCAAAGGATGGCATGGCAGTCGGATGGTGAAGGCGCTGCGGTCATCGTCCGTCTCGAACAGTGGCGCGGGGGAACCGTTGGCCGCCATTGCCTTCAGGATTTTCGGGATACCGGTGGATCGGCCCTCGGTCATCTCCAGTTCCTTCAGAAATTCACCGATGCGCCGGTTGCGGTAGCGGCGGCTGACAGCTCGGCCCGCTTTCAGGTCTCCCATCCGGACCGACCGGTCCGGGCCGGGGTAACTGACGACCACTAACTCGTCATGGCTGATGCGCACCTCGATAGGTTCGCGCTCCTCGTAGGATCGATGGAATACGGCATTGACCACGGCCTCCTCGACGGCGGCGTAGGGGAAATTCCAGGCCCGCGTGGCTTCGGCCCGGTCGGAATGCTTGATCACCGTTTCGTGCAGATAGTTGCGCTGGATATAGCTCAATGCTTCGCGCGTCATCCGCGCCAGCGGCCCCTTGAAAATTTTCTCGCCGAAGCGATCACCGCCCGCGTCTTCGGGGAACCACACCACGTCGATCTGCACGCCGGGGAAAAACTGTTCCGGCGTCTCATTAAAGAACAGCAGGCCCACATTCTTGGGCCATGGCGATTCGGCGGGGCCGCCCGCTACATTCATCTGCCGCCCCAGCGCCTCGACCGAAAGCCGGGGTGTATCCGCCGCTAGCGCGCTGCCCACCTCTTGCAAAAAATCCTGCATCAAGGGCTTGGACAGATCGCCGATGTGTGCCGACTGCTTGAAACGGTCGTCGAAAGGCACCTTGGCGGCCAGGCTCAGCAGTTCCTGTTCGGTGTCGCCCTTGGCTTCTACAGTGCTGCTGTACCGGCGAATGAAGTACTTCCAGACTTTGTTCTTCGCCGTGACTGCTCCCGGCGCTTTGTAGGGCCGGGTTTGTCCGCCGGGCGCCCGCAGCACGATCAGCTTGCGGCCCTCGACCACTTCAAGGCTCAAGACTGGAAAATACGGCGGTTGGATCAGTTGGCAGTGCATCAGCAGTTCGCGCTGGATTTTGTCGATTTTGTTGGCAGGCAGTCCAACTGGCGGGAATATGGGCTGGCCGTTGTCGTCGCAGTCCTGCCCGATGATTATGTAGCCGCCACCCAGATTCTCGAAATCGTTAGCGAATGCGCACAGGGTAGGGATGATCGCATCGGGATTCCACCCAGCCTTGTATTCGATACGCTCGCCCTCGACCGTCCGCTGATGCAGCAGATCGTTGAGGTTGATGGGAAGCTTGTTATTTGAAATCGCCATCGTCCGGTTTTCCCTCGGATTTCGAGCGCTGTATTTTAATTCCCCGTGGGTCCACATAGGCGAAATCCTCATGACTGCCAATGCTCATAAGGGTTACAGACATTTATCGAGAATCGAAATCGGCTATTGCAGCCGAGTCGACAACAAGATGCTCACGCCGCTGTGGCGAGATGCTGAAATGTCGGCGGCTGGCGTTTTTCGAGCGCCTTGCCGGACGCTATCCCGCCAATTCGTTGACCGACAGAATGCCGAGCAGGATGGCTACGATGATCGAAGCGATGGCCGCGCCCAGGATCAGGATCAGCAGCGGTTCAAGCAGGGCGATCAAGCGCTTGATGCCTGTTTCGACTTCGCCGTCCTGGACTCGCGCCAGCTCCAGCAACATGGCGTCCAGCCGTCCGGTTTCTTCGCCGAGGCGCACCATGTTGAGCGCCAGCGGCGTGAAAAGGCCCGTCGCCTGCAAGGCTTCGGCCAGCCGTCCGCCTTGTTTGATTGCCGGGATCACCCCTTCCATGGCCGCATGCAGCCGGTAGTTCGACATAGTGTCCGCCGCTATCCGGAGCGCGGTGACGATGGGCACGCCATTGCCCAGTAATGTGCCCATGCTGCGAGTAAAGCGGGTCGCTTCGTATTTCTGCGCCACAGCGCCGAGTATCGGCAGCTTCAACAGGCTGTTGTCGCGCCAGGCTCGTCCGGCGGGCGTGGCGAGCCAGCGGCGCAGGGCGGGTATGAGCACTGCCGCGGCCAGCATCATCGCCCACCACCAATCGGAGAAAAAATGCCCGGCGGCTACGATGATGCGGGTCGGCGCAGGCAGGGCGTCGCCCAGATCGCTGAATAGCGTCTCGAACTGCGGCACGACAACGCCGAGCATGAGAATGACCGAAATCACCGCGACAAAGACAAGAATTGCCGGGTAGATAAAGGCAGAGATCACCGATTCGCGCAGCGCCCGAATGCGTTCGAGGTGCTCGGCGAGGCGGTCGAGCACCTCGGCGAGTTGGCCGCCAGCTTCGCCGGAACGCAGCATGTTTATATAGAAGTCGCCGAACAGCGCCCGATGCGGCGCAAGCGCTTGCGACAAGCCGCGCCCGGCCTTGACCGATTTGAATATGTCGTTCAGCAGCGCGCCCACCGAAGGCCGGGACGCCATGCCGATCAGCACCCGCAAAGCGTGATCGAGCGGCAGCCCGGCGCGCAGCATGACCGCCAGTTCAGTGGTGAGCAAGCGGATGTCGGTACTGTTTATGCCTTTGTCGCGCCCGCGAAATGCGGTGGATTTGCTTGTAGCGGATACGGGGGCGATGCGTCCGGCATCGGGAGCGGCTGCTTCCACGACCTTAAGCGGCGTCAGGCCCTGTCCCAGTAATTGACGGCTGACCGCCTCGCGGCTGGCGGCGGATACCTTGCCTTCCCGCACGCTGCCATCGGCTTTGGCGGCCTGCCAGACGAATTCAGGCATCGCTTTGATCCTGCGTTACGCGCAGCACTTCTTCCATGGAGCTGATACCAGCCGCCACTTTGCGCAGGCCATCTTCGTAGAGCGTCAACATGCCGCCCCGGCGCGCGACATTGTGAAGCGTGGTAGCGTCCGCGCCGCCGAGGATGGCTTCGTGCGCGGCGGCATCCATTACGAACAGCTCATGGATGGATGTGCGCCCAAGATAGCCCGTGTGTTTGCACGCGGCGCAGCCGCCCGCCACATAAGCGGTGTTAGCGCCGGGCGGCATGAAACGCGCGAGGCCGGTTTTTTGCATTGCGCTGGCGGCCAGCGCCACAGGCTTGCGGCACTGCGGGCAGAGGCGGCGCAGCAGCCGTTGCGAAATTACGCCGTTCACAGACGACGTAATGAGGTAGCGCTCCACGCCCATATCTTCGAGACGGGTGATGGCCCCCGCCGCTGTGTTGGTGTGCAGCGTCGATAGCACGAGGTGGCCGGTCAGCGCCGACTGTACGGCGATCTGCGCGGTTTCAGTGTCGCGCATTTCCCCGATCATGATGATGTCCGGGTCTTGGCGCAGGATGGATCGCAGCGCGTTGGCAAAGCTCATACCGATTTGCGCTTGCACTTGCACCTGATTGATGCCGGAGAGCTGGTATTCCACGGGGTCTTCGACCGTGAGAATTTTGAGCGCGCCCGCATTGAGCTTGGCCAGCGAAGCGTAAAGCGTGGTGGTTTTTCCTGAGCCGGTGGGGCCGGTGACAAGCAGGATGCCGTGCGGACGCTCGATCAGTGCGCGGTAACGCTCCAGCGTATCGGGCGAAAACCCCATGTCTTCGAGTTGCAGCCGGATGCTGGCGCGATCCAGCACGCGCATTACCACGCTTTCGCCGTGCACCGTGGGCAGCGTGGAGACGCGCAAATCCAGCTCGTGCCCCTGGACGCGGTTTTTGATCCGCCCGTCCTGTGGCAGCCGCCGTTCGGCGATATTCAGGTGCGCCATGAGTTTGATGCGGGAAGTTGCCGCCGCCGCGAGCGAAGCGTCGGCTTTTTCTGCTTCTTGCAATACGCCATCTATCCGGTAGCGCACGTGCAGCCCATCTTCAAAAGGTTCGAGATGGATATCCGAAGCCCGCAAATCTATGACCTTAGCGATGATCTGGTTGACGAAGCGGATGACTGGCGCTTCGCTCGCCAAGTCTTTCAGATGCTCGACGAATTCGCTGTCGCCGTCCGCGAAATCGAACGAAGCCGGGTCTTCCCCGCCATCGCCGTCGCCATCGCTTTCCCCAGGCTGTGCGTACAAGTGTTCGAGCGCGGCGCGCAATTCGCCCTCGACCGCCACCCGCGGCCTGATCCGCAGCCCCGTCGCCAGCCGCAGGGCTTTGATAGTGAATTCATCTTGCGGCGTCGCCATCGCCACATAGAGCTTGCCGTCTTCTATCCCCAGCGGCAGCACGGAATGCGCGAGGAGGTAATCTGGTTCGATGCCGGGAACCTGCATGGGCGCTTTGGGGAAATCCTCGGTCTTCGCCAGTTTCAGGCGAAGCTGTACGCTCAGGACGCGGGCGATATCGGTTTCGGTGAGCAGCCCCAGCCGTACCAGGACTCTGCCGAGCAAGTCGCCTATTTCGCCCTGTGCCGCCAGCGCTTGTTCGAGATCGCGCACCGACAAGCGGTTGAGACGCACAAGCAATTCGCCCAGACGCGGTGCGCTTGGAGTGGTCGTCGTAGTGGCTGGAGGCAGGGAAGCCATTGGCAAGGCAGTATTACGTAAATGCGGCGAGTCTACAGGAAAAGCGACGCCAGCCACGCAGGGATCGCGGCAAAGTTTGCGGGGACAGGACGATGACGCCCGAATTGCGGGCGGTGTCAAGCACCGCCTTGCTTTCTGTATAAAGCAGGATACAATCGGGCAGATGAACACGATCCAGACCACGGAAACCTTCGACCACTGGTTTGCCGCGCTGCGCGATCCAAGGGCGGCGGCGCGCATTCAGGTGCGCATTGACCGGGCGGAAGAAAGCCATTTCGGGGATTGCGAGCAGGTAGGGGAAGGCGTCTCCGAGATGCGCATCCACTACGGGCCGGGGTATCGCATCTATTTCAAGCGCGTGGGGTTGGAAATCTATCTCCTGCTGGCGGGAGGCGATAAGTCCACTCAGGCCACGGACATTAAAACCGCGCTGAAACTGGCGCGGAATCTGGGAGTTTGAGCCATGAGCAAAAAACCGAAACTGCGCCGCTGGGACAGCGCCGAGCACCTCGACAGCGAGGAAGCCATTCAGTATTACCTCGAAGCCTGCTTTGAAGAAGCCGGGGACGATCCGGCCTTCATCGTCAAGGCGCTGGGTAAAGTGGCGCGCGCGCGCGGTATGACGCAACTGGCGAAAGAGACTGGTCTGGGACGGGAAAGTCTTTATAAAGCCCTCTCCGGCGAGGGGAATCCCAGTTTCGGCACGGTGTTGAAGGTGGCGCTGGCGCTGGGCGTCAAGCTGGTTGCCGTGCCTGCCCACACCTGAGGCGGGCGGTGTTTCTCGCAGGGGACGATGGCAATCGTCCCGCCAGGCAGTTTGCCGGACATGCCCTGGTAGCCGAACTGCTGCTTGAACTGGCGCACACCTGCTGATATGATCGCCCAAAATTCAGATTTAACGTAGTGGCTGCAAAGGATATTACCTTGACCAAGCCCTACAAATCGTTCGACTACTTGTTTAGTCCCGCGATTCCCTGGATAACGCAACTATGCTCATCAACTTATGGCCGCGCAAAAACATGAACTGGCGCACACCTGTTGATATGGTCATCCAAAACAAGTCTCAGTCCATTCCTGGTCAATAGCCTTTATGCACTTATGGATTAAATGCGGGCTTGACATCTGCGTAATGGAAGGAAGCGGCAAATATCATCAATAACGGAGGAAGTGTATAATGAGACAAATAATTTCAGGTATGTCTACGAAGGCGACTTGGCGACTTGGCGACTTGGCGACTTGGCGACTTGGCGACTTGGCGACTTGGCGACTTGGCGACTTGGCGACTTGGCGACTTGGCGACTTGGCGACTTGGCGACTTGGCTTCTG
>JAIRWW010000027.1 GCA_031268685.1 Azoarcus sp. | reverse complement strand
CGTCGTCGCCGAGGGCATCGAACAGGTCGCCTTGCAGGAGTTCGATGCGATCTTCGAGGCCGTAGTCGTCGATATTCCTTTGCGCGACCACGAGCGCCTCGGACGAGAGATCGACGGCGACGATATCGGCATTGGGGAAAGCGTCGGCCATCGCTACCGCAAGGCAGGCAGAGCCGGTGCACATATCCAGCGCATGGGTGATGGTGTCAGGGTCTCCGATCCAGGGGGCGAGGCGATCTTCGAGCAATTCGGCAAAGTATGAGCGCGGCACGATCACCCGCTCATCGATGTAAAAGCGGTAGCCCCCAAGCCAGGCTTCGTTGACCAGATATGCGGTAGGAATTCGTTCGGCGGCGCGGTAGCCGATGTTTTTGTACAGGATCTGGCGTTCGTCGTCCGGGAGGCAGGCATCGAGAAAGGGTTCGAGCCGCTCCAGCGGCAGCGCCAGCGTGGCGAGGATCAGCCATACTGCTTCGTCGTAGGTGTTGCCGACGCCATGGCCGCAGTAAATACCGGCGCGGTTGAAACGGCTGACCGCATAGCGCAGCCAATCGCGCACGGTTATGAGTTCGGGAGGCGGTTCGTCCCCCTGCCCTGCTTCGCATTCATGGCCGCCGCAATCGCAGCCTTCCCGGTGTGCATGTTTTTCAGTGTTCATATTGGTGTTCTCCGGCCAGAAGCCGATTCAGTACGCGCCGGTAAACATCGGCCAGCGCGGCGAGGGATTCGACGGCAACGCATTCGTCGATTTTGTGGATAGTGGCATTGATCGGTCCGAATTCTGCCACCTCATCGCAAATATCCGCGATGAAGCGTCCGTCCGAAGTCCCGCCGTCGGTCGATAACTCGGGTTCAATGCCGGTCGCGGCGTGTATGGCCGCTGCCAGGGCAGCAAGCAGGGAGCCATGCCCGGTGCGGAAAGGTTTGCCCGAAAGCTGCCAGTCGATCTCGTAATCGAGGCCGTGGCGCCGGAAAATTGCTTCGCTGCGGGCCTTGAGATTGTCGGCGCTGGAAACCGGAGCGAAACGGAAATTGAACAGGACTTCGCATTCGCCGGGGATGACATTGTTGGCGCCCGTCCCGGCGTGGATGTTGGAAACCTGGCAGGATGTGGGCGGAAAGAATTCGTCGCCTTCGTCCCAGACGGTGGCGATGAGTTCGGCCAAGGCGGGCGCAAGTGCGTGGATCGGATTGCGGGCGCGCTGCGGATAGGCGACGTGCCCTTGTTGGCCGCGCACCTTTAAATCCGCCGACAGCGAACCGCGCCGTCCATTCTTGATGGTGTCGCCGAAACGTGCGCCGGAAGTCGGCTCGCCGACGATGCAATAGTCCAGGCGTTCGCCGCGTTCGCGCAGCGCCTCAACCACTTTCGCTGTGCCATCGACGGCGGCGCCTTCTTCATCGGAAGTGAGCAGCACGGCAATGCTTCCCGCATGATCTGGATGCGAGGCGACGAAAGCTTCGATAGCGGTGATGAACGCGGCCAGCGATGCTTTCATGTCCGCCGCGCCGCGCCCATAAAGATGGCCGTCCCGGATTTCCGGCGTGAAGGGTGGACTTCTCCAGGCGCTTTCCGGCCCGCTGGGCACTACATCGACATGCCCGGCGAAACAGACGATGGGGCTTGCGTCGCCGCGCCGCGCCCACAGATTGCGCACCATGCCGCAATCGAAGCGTTCCAGCCGAAAACCGAGCGGCGCGAGGCGTGCGGCGAGCAATTCGAGGCAAGCGCCGTCCTCCGGGGTAATCGAAGGCCGGGCAATCAAATCTGCGGCCAGCGCCAGGGTGGGATTGCCGGAAAACGTAGAAATGGCAGTCATCATTCGCGCGCTGTACCTCAGTTATCCCTGTCGAGGACGAAATCCTGGAATGACGCGGACTGCTGTTCCAGATCGGACATGATGGGCAGTTCCTCGTCGGTGTTCTTCTTGCGCTGGACGGCAGCGCCGCCATTGTTTATCAGCCAGTGCAGATTGGTGGGCGAATCGGCATTGGCGAGCGCCTCCTCAAGAGAAATAAGCTCCTCGTTGTAGAGACGATACAAATCTTGCTCGAAAGTCCGTGAACCGGGAGCGAGGCTTTGCTCCATAGCTTCTTTGATACTCCCGATTTCGCCCGAGTAGATGAGATCGGCAATGTGCCGGGTATTCAGCAGAATTTCTACTGCGGGAATGCGTTGTCCGTCGTGCCCGGCAACCAGGCGTTGCGAGATGATGGCGCGCAGCGAGACCGACAGATCGAGATAAAGCAGCGTCCGGTTTTCGAGCGGGAAAAAATTTACGATCCGGTTCAGGGCATGATAGGCATTATTGGCATGCAGCGTCGCCAGACAAAGATGGCCGGTTTGCGAATAAGCCAGCGCCGCCTGCATGGTTTCGCGGTCGCGGATTTCCCCGATTAGAATGCAATCCGGCGCTTGCCGCATTGCATTGCGCAGAGCGTTGCCCCAACTATGGGTATCAATTCCGACTTCGCGCTGATTGACTATGGATTTGTTGTGCCGGAAAAGAAACTCGATCGGGTCTTCGACCGTGAGCACATGTCCGGTGCGATTGCGGATACGGTGATCCAACATCGCAGCCAGCGTCGTCGACTTGCCCGCCCCGGTCGCCCCGACGACCAGCACCAGACCGCGCTTCGCCATGACCAGTTCATTGAGGAGCGGCGGCAGCCCCAGGGATTCGGCGCTCGGAATGACCCCCTGGATGAAACGCACGACGACCGCCACCGAATTGCGCTGCCAGAACAGATTGATACGGAAATTGCCGAGATCGTGCCGCCCGAAGGAAAGATTGAACTCCCGGTCGTGCTCGAAACGCTCGATCTGCTCGGGCGTCATCATCTCGTAGACCATCTTTTTTATTACATCGGGCTGCATGACCCACTGATTGACCGGCGTGGAGACCCCCTGGATTTTGATGTGGATTGGAGCGCCCGCAGTGATGAAAATATCCGACGCCTGCTTCTCGGCCATGAGCGTGAACAGCTTGTCGAAAACCACGGGCTTTTCCCCTTCGGACGATAGGGCGCGAAATCAGGTGCGCAGCAAATCGTTGATCGAAGTCTTCTCCCGCGTGCGGGCATCCACCCTTTTAACGATTACGGCGCAATACAAACTGTATTGTCCGTCGCTGGAAGGCAGGGAACCCGGCACTACTACCGATCCCGCAGGTACACGACCGTAGTGGACATGCCCGCTTTCACGATCATAGATTTTCGTGCTCTGCCCGATATATACCCCCATCGACAGCACCGAGTTCTCCTCCACGATCACGCCTTCGACCACCTCCGAGCGCGCGCCGATGAATACATTGTCCTCGATGATTACCGGCCCGGCCTGTACCGGTTCGAGCACGCCGCCGATACCGACGCCGCCGGAAAGATGGACGTTCCTGCCGATCTGCGCGCAAGAGCCGACGGTGGCCCAGGTATCGACCATCGTCCCCTCGTCGATCCGCGCTCCGATGTTCACGTAAGAAGGCATCAGCACCACATTCTTGCCGATGAAGCTGCCTCGCCGCGCCACGGCGGGCGGCACCACGCGAAAACCTGCGTCGCGGAATTGCTCCGGCGTGTAATCGCCGAACTTGGTTGGCACCTTGTCGAAAAACCCGAGGCCGCCAGCGCCGGACGGTTCGTTGTCGCGCAGGCGGAACGAGATCAGCACCGCCTTTTTGATCCACTGGTTGACGGCCCACTGCCCGTCCTTCTTCTCGGCCACGCGCAGGGAGCCGGAATCGAGACCGGCGATGACGGCTTCCACCGCATCGCGCACCTCGGCGGGCGCGGCCTGCGGCGACAGGCTGGCGCGGTTCTCGAAAGCCTCGTCGATAATCTTCTGGATGTCTTGCATGAATGTTCCCCGGGGAAAACGAAAGTAAAAACTTCTGCTGGAAAGCCGCCAACATGTGGCGGGCGGGAAAGCCCCAAGCGGCGGCGTCACATTATATTCAGCATGCGGGCAGCAGACGAAGCCCGATACACGCAAGGCGCTTCGACATACACATACTTGTTGAACGAAATCATCCCGCGCCTTCCTCACGCGGCATTCCCGCCCAGCGTCCGCCCGAAACACGGTCGATACCGGCCAGATCGGGCCATGAGGCAATGTCTGTAAAAGCGGCGTCGGCCAGCAGTCCGCGCACGGCGGCGGATTGGTCGTAGCCATGTTCCATGAGTAGCCAGCCGCCGTCCTCAAGGTGACGCCCCGCGCCGGAGATGATGTGCGCAAGGCTGGCGAGGCCGTTTTCTCCAGCGGCCAGCGCCGCGCGCGGCTCGAAACGCAGGTCGCCCATGGCGAGGTGCGGATCGCCTTCGGCAATGTAGGGCGGATTGGCGACGATGAGCTGGTAGCGTTCGCCGCCCAGCGCCGCATACCAGTCGCTACGCAGAAAGGCGAGGTTTGCGCCCAGGCGCGCGGCGTTTGATTTAGCCACTTCCAATGCTTCATTCGACTGGTCGAGCGCGGTGATTTCGGCGCAATCCAGTTCCAGCGCCAGGGTGATCGCCAATACGCCGGAACCCGTGCCGAGGTCGAGCGCTTTCAGGCGCGGTTCTTCGGAGAAACGGGACAGGGCCAGATCTATGAGTAGTTCGGTTTCAGGGCGCGGGATCAGCACCGCCGGGGTAACGAGAAAATCGCGTCCGTAGAATTCGCGCAGACCGGTGAGGTAGGCGAGCGGCTCGCCAGCCTCGCGCCGTTCGACCAGACGGCGGAAGGTCTCCCACTCCACGGCGGGCAGGGCTTCCTCGGGCCAGGCGGCGAGCTGCGCGGCTTGACAGCGGTGGACGTGCCGCAGCAGCAGACGCGCTTCCGAGGGGACGATATGCTTTCTCGCCCAGGCCAGGGCGCCGGCCAGATCGCTTGCCGCGCTCATGTTTCTTCCGCTAGCGCCGCCAATTGTCCGGTCTGGTATTCAAGCGCCAGGGCGGCAATGATGTCGCCGATGTCGCCGTCCAGCACTGCGTCGAGCCGGTAGAGGGTGAGATTGATGCGGTGGTCGGTCAGCCGCCCTTGCGGGAAATTGTATGTGCGGATGCGCTCGGAGCGGTCGCCGCTGCCGATCAGGTCGCGCCGCGTCGCCGCTTCGAGCCTCTGGCGTTCGCGCATGCGCGCATCGTGCAGCCGCGCGGCAAGCACCGCGAGCGCCCGCGCCTTGTTGCTGTGCTGGCTGCGTTCGGCCTGGCATTCCACAACGAGACCTGTCGGCAGATGGGTGATGCGCACGGCTGAGTCGGTTTTGTTGATGTGTTGCCCGCCTGCGCCGGAGGCGCGGAAGGTGTCGATGCGCAGGTCGGCGGGGTTGATTTCCAGCGTTTCCAGTTCGCCTGCTTCGGGCATGACCGCTACGGTGCAAGCCGAGGTGTGAATCCGGCCCTGGGTTTCGGTGACGGGGACGCGCTGCACACGATGGCCGCCGGATTCAAACTTCAGCCGCGACCATGCGCCCGCGCCCGCGATGCGGACGATGACTTCGCGATAGCCGCCAAGGCCGGATTCGCTGGCGGAGATGATTTCGACTCTCCAACGCTGGCGTTCGGCGTAGCGAACATACATCCGCAGCAGGTCGGCGGCAAAAAGCGCTGCTTCTTCGCCGCCCGTGCCCGCACGTATTTCGAGGAAGATGTTGCGCTCGTCGTTGGGGTCGCGCGGCAGTAGCGCGCGTTGCAGTTCGTCTTCGAGTTCGGCGCAGCGCGCCTGGCCCGAGGCAAGCTCGGTTTCGGCCAGTTCGCGCATTTCAGGGTCGGCGATCAGATCGAGCGCGGCGGAACAATCGGCCTCGTGGCGGCGCAACTCGCGGTAGAGCGCCGTCACCGGCTCGATTTCGGCCCGTTCGCGCGAGAGTTCGCGGTAACGGTCAATGTCGCGCGCGGCGGCTTCGCCACCCAGTTCGAGGTCGAGTTCGACAAGGCGGTCGGCGAGGCGGTCGAGCTTGTCGCGGATGCTGGGCTTCATTGGGAACTGCCTGGAAGCTTGAATAATTGCTGGACGATACGCCCGGCTTCGGCGCGATTTTCGCCTTCGGCCCGGTTCAGGTAAGCCGTCGGCCCGTGCATCAGCTTGTTGGCGAGGCCGTGCGAAAGCGCATCGAGTACATGGCCGGGATCGTCGCCGCGCGCGAGCAGTTTCAGGGCGCGATCCAGTTCGGCTTCGCGCACAGATTCGGCGTACTGGCGCAGGGCGCGGATAGCAGGCACAGCGTCGCGCGCCTGCATCCAATGCAGAAAGCCATCTACATGGCTATCGATAATGCCTTCGGCTTCCACTACCGCCTGTTGGCGCGACTCCAGCCCAGTTTCGACCACTTGGGCGAGATCGTCGATGGTGTAGAGAAAGACGTCGTCGAGTCCGAGCACTTCGGGTTCGATGTCGCGCGGCACGGCCAGGTCGACCATCACCATGGGCCGGTGCCTGCGCGCCTTTACCGCGCGTTCGACCATCCCAAGCCCGACGATGGGCAGGGGCGAGGCCGTACAGGACACTACGATGTCGAATTTCGGCAGCGCCCCGGCGAGGGCTTCCATACTCAGGGTCTGCGCGCCGAAGCGTTCGGCCAGCGCATGGGCGCGCTGGCCGCTGCGGTTGGCTATGGTGATGGAGCGCGGTTTTTCTCCGGCAAAATGCGCCACACACAGTTCGATCATTTCGCCCGCGCCGATAAAAATAACGTGCTGGTCGCCGATGCGCTCGAAAACGCGCTCCGCCAAATGCACTGCCGCCGCGGCCATCGACACAATGTTGGCGCCTATCGCTGTGGTCGAGCGCACTTCTTTTGCCACTGCAAAACTGCTCTGGAAAAGCCTGTGCAATAAAGTACCGAGAGTGCCCGCTTCTTCGGCCTTATGCACGGCGTCTTTCACTTGCCCCAGGATTTGCGGTTCGCCCAGCACCATCGAATCCAGGCCGCTCGCCACCCGGAAGATGTGGCGCACCGCTTCGCGCGCCGGATGCGAATAGAGATAAGGCGAGATGTCGCCAAGCGGCAGGCTATGGAAGCGCGCCAGCCAGTCCGCCGCATATTGCGGCGCTTCGGAAGCGAAATATAGTTCGGTGCGATTACAGGTCGACAAAATCGCCGCCTCGCGCACCACCGGGCCGTCCGTCAGATCGCGCAAGGCGCGATCCAGGCAGCCAGCCGCAAACACCACTTGTTCGCGGATGGCGAGCGGAGCAGTGTGATGGTTCAGGCCCAGAGCGTAGAGCTGCATACAGAGTGGCGTTGGAAGTCGGGCGGTAAAAACCGGATGACGCAAAACCGGCAAGGCCGGACAACCCGCCAGACAAACGTCCAGGCGACCCGGGCCGGTGATCTTATCATGGCGGCGGCAGCGCACTTGCCCGATCTTGCGCATTGCTGCCAGTTTGCACGGCATCCCGCGCATCCAGACCGGGCCGGTTCGGGCATTCATCAGTTTATCCCGCCCCATGTAATGCCGCATTCCGACGCGGCGACTCTGCTACTATCCAAACAAGATCGTCGCCAATCAGGCGCAAACGCGGAGAACTTGCAATGGGGTATTTCGGCAGATTGAAACAAGCCGTGTCCGGTTTCTTCCCCGCACATACGCGGGAAGACAAAAATACAAAGACGGCGGAAAACACCGCCAGCCCGCGCGGTTTGCCCAATATCCACATCCTCGCCACCGGCGGCACAATCGCGGGCAGGCAGACAGGCGCGGGGCCGCATTATCAGGCGGGCGAACAAGGCATCGAGGCGCTGATCGGCGCGGTGCCGACCATGCGCGGCCTGGCCAACATCAGCAGCGAGCAAGTGACAAACATCGGCTCGCAGGACATGGACGAAAAAACCTGGCTCAAACTCGTACACAGAGTCAATGAGCTGCTCACGCGCGCTGATGTCGACGGCATTATCATCACCCATGGCACCGACACGCTCGAAGAAACCGCTTATTTCCTCGACCTGACGGTGCCAAGCGGCAAGCCCGTGGTGCTGGTGGGCGCGATGCGACCCGCCAACGCCGTCGGCGCCGACGGGCCGGCCAATCTGTTCGATGCCGTCGTCGTAGCATCCAGCCCCGATTCCGCCGCGCGCGGCGTGCTGGTCGCCATGAACGGCAACGTGTTCGAGGCGCGCGACGTCACCAAGGTATCGACTACGGCTGTGCAAGCATTCGCCGCGCCGAATTTCGGACCGCTCGGGCAAGTACACGACGGCCGCGTGTTTTACTGGCGCAGCTCCGACCACCGCGCTGACCATACCTCGGCGCGTCAACACCCCGAATTCGATGTTTCCGGCCTGGACATGCTGCCTGCCGTCGGCATCGTCTATGGTCACGCCAACGCTCCGGCACTGCCGGTGACGGCGCTGGTCGAGGCGCAATACCGGGGGATCGTTTCCGCTGGCGTGGGCAACGGCAACCTTTACCACGAAGTGCTTGCCGCTCTCGCCGATGCCGCCAGCCGCGGCATTGCCGTGGTGAGGTCTTCCAGAGTCGCCGCCGGGCCGACGATGCGCGGCATCGAACTGGACGATGCCCGTTACGGTTTCGTCGCCGCCGGCACGCTCAATCCACAGAAAGCGAGAGTGCTGCTGCAACTGGCCTTGACCAGGACGCAGGAACCCGGCGAGATACAGAAGATGTTCGACTACTGCTGAAAGCGGGCGCCGCCGCCACTCCGCGCGCAATGCGTCCGGCCTGCTCGCGCCTGGAGATACGGCGGTCTCCAACAATTCGCAAGAGGTGGCTATAACCATCAGCGGCGTGCGCAGCTCATGGCTGACGTCGCTGATAAACAAGCGTTTCCGTTCCAGGCGAGATCGAGAACGCCCATCGCTACCTCGTCCAACAACGGCCCAAACGCCCCAGTGCATGGTGGCGTACCCACACTGCTTGATATATCAGTTTGAATCGCGCCCGCCGTTTGGCCCTGCTTGCTCTGCACGCGACAACATGCCTATAATGCACTCTGTTTTTGAGGCACACCCCAAGAAAACTATTTTAAATCAACACGTTATTGCACTCTCGCGTTATCGGCCCCACAGGTATCCGAGCAGTTTCCTGGCTGGGCATGAAGTCGTTTGCGAGTATGTCATCGAAAAGAGTTCATGGCGCGATAGCAAAGCGGTTATGCACCGGATTGCAAATCCGTGTAGGTCGGTTCGACTCCGGCTCGCGCCTCCAGAATCTCGCACTGAAGCACAGTCCAGCACTAAGTTAACTGTCTGATTATTTAGCGGAAGTTGACATAATGGGAAACCCGATGCGCCTCAATATAGTATGTGTTCGGAAATAGTCTCGTGACTAAACACCTAGCTCAATGCTTTGCGCACATCAGAGACGTAATGCTCGAACAAGGAGACGTTTCGGATTGAATCATCGCGTACAGCGTGCAGGTCGATCGTAATGTCCGCCACAATCGTCGCTGGATTTGCG
>JAIRWW010000294.1 GCA_031268685.1 Azoarcus sp. | reverse complement strand
TCCTGCACACGCACGAAACCGCCGGACTCGGCTCCGCCGCCTACCTCGCCGCGATCGAAGCGGGGGTTGACTCCGTGGACGTCAGCATTCGCCCCTTCGCCGACGGCACCGCGCAACCCGACCACGTGCGCATGAACGCGCTGCTGGAAGGCTCCCCGCGCCGGCCGCAATACGACCTCAAAAAAGTCGCCGAGGTTTCCGCCTACATGAAAGGCGTTTACGCCGAGCTGTCCAAGTTCACCAGCCACGCCAACGAAGTGATCGACACCGACGCCATCACCTACGAAGTGCCCGGCGGCATGTTGAGCAACTTCCGCACACAATTGAAGGAATTGAACATGATCGACCGTTTCAACGAGGTCTTTGCCGAAATCCCCTACGTCCGCGAAAAACTCGGCTGGATTCCGCTGGTCACGCCGACCTCGCAGATCGTCGGCACCCAGGCCGTGATGAACGTCAAGTTCGGCCGCTGGAAAAACTTCCTGCCCGCCGCGCAAAACATCGCCCTCGGCTACTTCGGCCGCACGCCCGCGCCGGTTGACCCAGAAATCCAGAAACTCGCCGCCACCCTGGCCAAAAAAGACCCGATCACCTGCCGTCCCGCCGACCTCATCAAGCCGCGCATGGAAGCCCTCCGCGCCGAGTTGAAGGAAAACAAATTGCCGGACGACGACGAACATTGCGTGATCTACGCGATGTTCCCGCAGCAAGTGAAGGAACTTTACAACCCGCCCGCCCCCGCGCCGCAGGCTGCCGCCCCGGCTCCCGCCGTTGGCGCCGCCCCCGTCGCCAACCACCAGGTCGGCGCCAATGCGCGCCGTTACAATATTCAGTTGGGCGGCAAGAGTTATAATGTTGCCGTGGAGAATGCTTGATATTTATCCGCAAATGACGCGGATAAACGCGGATTTTTGAAAAGAAACCGCTAAGGCGGAATCGCGAATCATCTGTGCAATCTGCGAAAATCTGCGGATAAAAAAGGAAAAACTATGAGTGCGAATACAACAGAAAAATTACTATCCGAGTTCCCGAAACCGACCTACGAGCAATGGAAGGTCGAAGCGGAAAAACTCTTGAAGGGCGTGCCCTTTGAGAAAAAAATGCTGACCAAGACGCATGAAGGCATCACGCTGCGCGGCATTTATAATCCCGAGGACATCAAAGACCTGCCGCACTTGAATGAAAAACCCGGCTCGGGCGCCTTCGTCCGTTCGCGCAACGCGGCGGGCTATGCCGGTGAAGGCTGGAAAATCTCGCAGGAATTGCCCTACGGCACCGCGGAAGAATTTAACAAGGCCGCCAAGCACGACCTGATGCGCGGCCAGAACGAACTGACGCTAATCCTCGACATCGCCGGGGCGCGCGGGCTGGACCCAGATTCCGCCGCCATTGGCGAAGTCGGCGCTTGCGGCACCTCGGTCTCGTCGGTGGCCGACCTCGAAGTGTTGTTCAAGGGCATCATGCTCGACTGCGTGGCGCTAAACGTGAAGGCCGGTGTTTCCGCGCTGCCTTTCGCGAGCTTGCTGTTGGCGTATTGCGAGAAGATCAAGCTCGACCCTGCCAAGCTCACGGGTTGCATCGAGATGGACCCGGTCAGCATGCTGGTTAGCGGCACCACGATGCCCGTTTCCTGCGAACAGTCCCGCCGCGAAATGGCGCAGTTGATCAAGGCCGTCGGCGGAAAACTGCCGAACATGAGATTGCTTGGCGTCAATACCCAAGCCGTTCACGACAGCGGCGGCAACGCGGCGCAGGAACTTGGTTATGCACTGGCGGTTGGCGTCGCTTATCTCAACCAAATGCGGGAACACGGTTTGAGCGCGGCGGACGTTGCCGGGCGCATCCGTTTCTCCTTCTCCATTGGCGGCAACTTCTTCATGGAAATCGCCAAGCTTCGCGCGGCGCGCCTGTTGTGGTCGCGCGTGCTGGAAGCCTACGGGGTCAATCCCGCCGACGCGCCCATGTACATCCACGCGCGCACGGCGATCTGGAACAAGACCGCGGTGGACGCCAACACCAACATGCTGCGCACCGCCACCGAGACGTTCAGCGCCGCGTTGGGCGGTTGCCAAAGCCTGCACGTCGGCCCGTTCGACGAAGTCTTCTCCGGCCCCGACGATTTCTCGCGCCGCGTCGCGCGCAACGCGCAAATCGTGGTGCAGGAAGAATGTGAAATCACCCGCGTCATCGACCCGGCGGGCGGGTCCTGGTACGTTGAATGGCTGACCGATGCGCTGGGGGGGAAAGGCTGGGCTTTCTTCAGGGAGATCCAGGCGCAAGGTTCCATCGGCAAGGCGCTCAAGAGCGGCTGGTTGCAGGAACAAGTCGCCACGGTCGCCAAGGCCAGGATCGCCGCGTTGGAAAAACGCAGCGAGACAATGGTTGGCGTGAACAACTTCCCGAACCCGAAGGAAAAAATGCCGGACGTGAAACTGCCCGATTACGCGGCGATTCATAAAAAATGCGTCGCGGCGATCAAGTCGCGCCGCACCGGTGCCGAAGCCGCCGCGGACCAGGAAGTCATGGGCGCGTTGGACAAATTGACCGCCGCCAATGGCGACGTGGTTGAACTGGCGGTTGGCGCCGCCAAGCACGGCGCGAGTCTCGGCGAAATCACCCGCGCCTTGCGCCACGCCGACGCCAACAGCGAGAAGTGCAAGATCGAACCCGCCTTGAGAATCACCCGCGCCTCGCTCGGTTATGAAAAACTGCGCGAAGCCTGCGAGAAATCCAACGGCACGGCCATCGTGTTCCAGGCGAACATCGGCCCGTCCCGCGCTTATCGCGCGCGCGCCGACTGGACCACCGCTTACTTCAACGTTGGCGGCATCGACGTCAAGGCGGGCCAGGACTTCAATACGATTGAAGACGCGGCGAAAGCCTGCCAGGCGAGCGGCGCCAAGGTCGCCGTCATCTGCTCGACCGATGACAAATACCTGGAAGTGGTTGAGCCGCTGGCCAAGCTGCTGAAAGGCGCCAACAACCGGCTCACCGTTCTCGTCGCCGGGGCGCCCGGTGACAACGAGGCCAAATGGAAGGAGGCCGGCGTGGATGATTTCGTCCACGCTCGCACCAACAACTTCGCGATGTTGAAACAGACTTTAACCAAAATCGGAGCCTTGAAATAAATGAACACTCCCGACTTCAGCAAAATTGATTACAAAAAAACTTCCCCGGCATTGTCCTACGCCGATTGGCGCAAGCAATTCGAGACCGAAACCGGCCGCAAGCTCGACGACGTGCTCTGGCACACGATGGAAGGCATCGACGTCAAGCCCTTGTTCACCGCGGAAGACACCAAGGACCTCGAGCACGTCGGCTTTACCGCCGGTATCGCGCCGTTCCTGCGCGGGCCTTACGCCACCATGTATGTCGCGCAACCCTGGACGGTGCGCCAATACGCGGGATTCTCCACGGCGGAAGAGTCGAATGCCTTTTACCGCCGCAACCTCGCCGCCGGACAAAAGGGTTTGTCCGTGGCGTTTGACTTGGCAACGCATCGTGGCTATGACTCCGATCATCCGCGCGTCATTGGCGACGTCGGCAAGGCGGGCGTGGCCGTCGATTCGATCCTCGACATGGAAATCCTGTTCGGCGGCATCCCGTTGAACAAGATTTCGGTCTCGATGACCATGAACGGCGCGGTGCTGCCGGTGCTGGCGTTTTACATCGTCGCGGCGCTGGAACAAGGCGCCAAGCTGGAGGAACTGGCCGGTACGATTCAGAACGACATCCTGAAGGAATACATGGTGCGCAACACCTACATTTATCCGCCCGAACCTTCGATGCGGATTATCGCCGACATCTTTGAGTTCACCTCGCAGAAGATGCCGAAGTTCAACTCGATCTCCATTTCGGGCTATCACATGCAGGAAGCCGGAGCCTCGGCGGACTTGGAAATGGCGTACACCTTGGCGGACGGTCTCGAATATCTGCGTGCCGGTGTCAAAGCCGGTATCGACATCGATGCCTTTGCCCCGCGTCTCAGCTTCTTCTGGGCGCAGGGTAAAAACTACTTCATGGAAGTCGCCAAGATGCGCGCCGCGCGCATGTTGTGGGCGAAGCTTGTGAAGCAGTTCAATCCGAAGAATGCCAAGTCGATGGCCTTGCGCACCCACTCGCAAACCTCCGGCTGGAGCTTGACGGAACAAGATCCTTTCAACAACGTCACCCGCACCTGCATCGAAGCGTTGGCGGCTGCTCTCGGCCACACCCAATCGCTGCACACCAACGCGCTTGACGAAGCCATCGCGCTGCCGACGGATTTCTCCGCCCGCATCGCGCGCAACACGCAGCTTTACCTGCAATCCGAGACGGGCATTTGCAACGTCGTTGATCCTTGGGGCGGCTCGTACTATGTCGAGGCGCTAACCGACCTGCTGATGCGCCGCGGCTGGGAACACATCCAGGAAGTGGAAAAACTCGGCGGCATGGCGAAAGCCATCGAAACCGGCCTGCCCAAGATGAAGATCGAGGAAGTGTCGGCCCGTCGTCAGGCCCGCATCGACTCCGGCGCGGAAACCATCGTTGGCGTCAACAAATATCGCCTCGAACACGAAGACCCGCTGGAAATTCTCGACATCGACAACAGCGCCGTCCGCGAAGCGCAAATCAAGCGCCTGCAAAAACTGCGCGCCAACCGCGACGAAGCCAAGTGCAAAGCCGCCTTGGAAGCCATCACCAAGGCCGCCGCAGGCGAGGGCAACCTGCTCGCGCTCGCCGTCGAAGCCGCCAAATGCCGCGCCTCGCTCGGGGAAATTTCCGACGCCTGCGAGAAAGTATTTGGTCGTCACCGCGCCACGATTCGTTCAATCTCGGGCGTGTACCAGAAGGAATTCTCCAACATCGCCGAATTCGAAAAAGTGCGCGACAAAACCCGCGCCTTTGAAGAACGCGAAGGCCGCCGTCCCCGTATCATGATCGCCAAGATGGGTCAGGACGGGCATGACCGCGGCGCCAAAGTGGTCGCCACCGCCTTCGCCGACCTCGGCTTCGACGTGGACATCGGCCCCTTGTTCCAAACCCCGGAAGAAACCGCCCGCCAAGCCGTGGAAAACGACGTGCACGTCGTCTCCATGTCGTCATTGGCGGCCGGACACAAAACCTTGCTCCCCGCCTTGGTGGGTGAACTGAAGAAACTCGGCCGGGAAGACATCATGGTCGTCTGCGGCGGCGTTATCCCCGCCCAAGACTACGACTTCCTGCTGAAGAACGGCGCCAGCGCCATCTTTGGTCCCGGCAC
>JAIRWW010000288.1 GCA_031268685.1 Azoarcus sp. | reverse complement strand
GAATCGTTCCGGCCCAGACTGATCCTGCCACTCTCGCTCACAGCCGATCACCGCGCAATCGACGGCGCGCTGGCAACTCGGTTCAATGTGTATCTCGCACAATTGCTGGCGGATTTCCGACGGATAACGCTTTAACGGGTTTTTCTCGTTTTTGCAGATAGCCGCTCCGGCACATCGTTCGTAATCCACCGGGCACAAGACCAATGGACAAAGCCTCGCGGCAGCTACCGTTTATAACAACTCCGGGAAATGCCGCGATTTCACCAGCCGAATCTCCCCCATGGCCGTGCGATGCGCAAAAGGACGGGTCGATTCGATTCCTTCCGTGTAGCGCAGTTCATCGAATCCGGTATAGCCGCCTTTCTCCACCAGCGCATGCGCGACGCGGACGAAAATTTGGCGCGCTTCGCCGTCTCCGCCAGTGGCGAGCCGTTTCATGTCGAGGCCGATGCGGCAATGCCCGGCATCGAGTTCCGTGACGCGAATCTCCCAAGTCGGCGCAAGCGGATCGTAAATGCCGTAAGCAAGCAGCCCGCCCGCGAGATATTCGGGCTTCAGGTATTGGAGCTGCTTCGCCATCCACGCCAGACCGACGGCTCCAGCAGCGGAACCACTATTTTCTTGCAGAAAATCGCCATGGTTTCGCACCCAGGCGCACCCGGACGAGAGCAGTAAGGCGACAAAAACAATTAGTAGCAAAATGGCGCGTTTCATGATTGCACCTTTTCCCGCTCATTGCAGGAAGTTGAACAGCGACAGCCCGCTGACTTTCATGAACGACAATTGCGCAGCTTCAAGATTCGTTTGCAGTTGCGTCAGGCGGGACATAACCTCGGCGTAATCGCAATCCTGCAAGCGCGACAAGGTTTTTGCATATTGCAAATCCATGTTGCTGGTCAGATTGTCCAATTGCTCAAGCTCTGTCATCTGCGAGCCGACCTGAGCGCGCACGCGCAAAGTTGTATTGAGCGCGGCGTCGACATTGCCGATGGCGAACTGCACGCCGCTGATAACGCCACTGCTCCCCGGCCTTTCGAGGGTATCGATGAAAATCGCCATATTGGCGAACACGTCTTTGGAAGCGACAAAGACGTCGAACGCATCGCCACTGCCCGGCGTGCCTGAGACTTCCATTTTCAGGCCGTTGAATTCCACAGTGTCGGGCGGCCCAGGCGTCACCGTCACCGGCGTCACCGTCACCGGCGAAGCATTGCCGGGCTGGTACTCGGTGACATCGTAGCCCGTGCCGTTGAACCGTACTTCGTAACGCCGTCCGATATTTGCCGCATCAGGCTGAGCCGGGTCGAAAACGGTTGTTGCCGTAGCGCCGCCGCTATTGCTCTTGCCCGCGAATGTGTTTATGGAACCTTCCAGCGTGCGGGTATTGTCGAACACATCCGATCCCGGCAAACTCACCGGCATGAAGCGCGTCGATGAAACCTGCATTGTCCGCGTGCCCTGGTCGCCTTCGTAATGGACATTGCCGTAGCTGCCCTGAAACGGCTGCACATCAGCCCGGTAGCCAGAAAACAGAAAATCGCCAGCGGCATCCCGCGTATTGGCAAGCGAGAGCAGAGAATCGAATTGCGAGCGCATGTCGGTGGCGATGAAATCCAACTCTTCCTGATCGAGAACGCCATCACCTGCGGAAACCGCACGGTCGCGCACGTATTGCAAAATATCGCCGATACCCGCCAGCCGGTTTTCCAACAGATTGAGATGGTCGCTGGAATAATCCTGATTGGTTCGGAATTGACTGTTGATGCTGCGCGACTGGGAAACGTCGAGCGCGCGGGCCGCTGCTATCGGGTCGTCCGCCGGGGTCAACACGCGGCGGCTAGTGGATATTTCCTGGTGTGCGTGCAAGGCGCTCGACCAGAGCGACTGCATCGAAGATACACCCCGGTCATAGATCATATTGCTTGAAACACGCATGATCGTCTCCTATCTATCCGTTTTCAGCGCGCTATCGAAATGATTTCGTCGAACAGGCGCTGAGCGATTGACATCACCCGCCCAGAAGCTTGGTAAGCCTGCTGATAACGGATGAGATTGGCCGCTTCTTCATCTAAATTTACCGCCGACAACGAATCGCGCGCTTCGCACGCCTGGGTGTAGAGCGCGGTCTGGGCTTGCTCGCCAGCCTGCACCTCTTTCGTCTTGTTGCCGACTTTATTGACCAATTGCGAATACGCCATGCCCAGCGTGGCGGTCGGGCCGGAACCGCCGTTGAACAGCAGCTTGGTGTTTTGCAGCGCGCCGAGCAGATTGGCGTTGCGGCTGTCGGCGATGCCCGCCTCGGTCGGGCGCAGGCTGAATTTATCGCCGTTGCCGGGCGTGCCCGAGAAAGTAAAGTTGAATGTGAAGCCGCCGGGGCCGGTCACGGTATATACCTTGCCAGCAGCATCGGCGGACGGATTGTAAGTCGCTGGCGTGCTGCCATCGGCGTTGGCAATGCTGAAGCCGCCCGGCGTCGAGGACAGCGTCAAGCTGCCGCCGCTGAAACTCAATTCCACATTCCAGGGATAAGGCGTTGTAGTGAGCGCGCCGGAGACATCGCTCATGACGATGCCCGACAATTTGCCATCGCCCGTATTGCCGACCGGCACATCGCCAATCACCGGGCAGCCCGCGGCAACCTTGCGCGGATCGGTAACAGCCACCGAAATATCGCGCGCTGCGCAGCGCGTGGGCTGGATGAGCGCCGTCTGCCCGGCTGTCATCGTCGATGCGGAAAGGTCTATTCTCAAGCCCTCGAACGTATCGTTCGGCACGCTGAGCGTCTTGCTGGCCTTGGTATTCAGATTGACCAAGGTGTAATTCGTCCCGTCATAGCGCAGTTCGTAATCGCTATCGGTAAATTGGCCGAGGCTGGCGATATCATCCGCCGAGTTGCTGGCATCGAAATCGAAGGCCACTGTAAGCGCCCCGGACGGAATGACGCGCGGCGCGGACAGGCTGAAGAAGTCCATCCCCAACGCGCCTTCGAGATCAACCCCCAGCTTGTGCTGGTTGTTGAACGCAGAAGCGAGCGACACCGCGATCATGCCCAGGCGGTTTTGCGTCGCATTAAGCGATTCGCTCCGGAAATCGAGCAATCCCGCAAGCTGCCCGCCGTTAAACAGCCGCTCGGGCAGCACAATCTCCGTACCATTCGGCGCAAGCAGCGCTATATCGCAGCTTTGCGGATCGGCTTTTCCTTGCACCGCCGCCAGCATGGCAACAGTATTGCCCTGCACCAGAGTCTGCCCGGAACCGATATACACCGACAGCGTGCCATCCTCATGCACGCTGGTATTCACTCCGACCAGATTATTAAGTTCGCTGATCAGCTGCCAGCGCTGATCGAGCAGATCGTTGGCCGGCGTTCCCGCCCCGCCCGCCTGCGCGACGACGATGCGCTGATTGAGTTCGGCGATATTCTTGGCATACGTATTTATCTGCTCCACGGTGCTGCGAATATCGTATTCCACCCCTTCGCGGATTTCATTCAAATATGTGTCGAGACTATTGAAACGCCCTGTCAGCGCCTGCGCGCTGGACAACAGCGCCTGCCGCGCCTCCGTGCTCGTCGGGTTGGATGCCACCTCCTGCATCCCCGCGAAAAAAGCATCCATGGCCGGACTGAGGCCAGCGGTGGGGTCGGCGAGCAAATTGTCGATCTGGCTAATTTGCGCAGCATAAACAGAATACGCAGACTTCTGCGTTCCCGCGCTCAACACCTGGTTTTCGAGAAATTGATCGTAAGCCCGCGTGACAGCCACCATCCGGGTGCCATTGCCGAAAAACCCGGCCCCGCTGAACCACCCATCCTGCGCACTCTGGATAAGCCGCTGGCGGTGGTAGCCATTGGTATCGGCATTGGCGATATTGTGACTGGTCGTCACCAAATGGCCCTGCGCGGCATTGACGCCGCTGAGTCCGATATTGAGCAGGCTAGACATAGCAATTCCCCGATTTACGACTGAGCGCCCTTTACACGCAAGAAGCCTGCCAGCAGGAAAACCGCCAGCGGCAAGCGTCGCAAGCCATTGAAAGCAAACTGACGGCAGACGCAGGAAGCACGGGGAACATCGCCGCCGCAACATCGAGGCGGCAAAAACGACCGGCAAAGCCATTTTCCAACGGCAGCGCAAGCGGCCAAAAAGATCGCGGACGGTATCTCAGGCAGTGAGTTCGAGCAATTTTGCAAAAGCGCGCTCGAACTGCGCCAAACCGTCGGCCTGTAGGATTTCGCCTGCTTCGCCCAAGTCGATGCCCTGCGCGGCCAGCTTGCCTGGAAGTGCGTGATCGGTGCCGGACTCGTGCGACAGAGCATCGACGGCGCGGCCATGGTCGCGCATGGCGGCCAAAGTGGCATCGGGCAGCGTGGCAATGGTTTCAGGGCCGATCAGCGGCTCGACATAAAGAAGATCGCTATAGGCCGGGTTTTTAGTGCCGGTGCTGGCCCACAACAAGTATTGCGGGCGAGCGCCCGCAGCGCGCAGCGGCGCGAATGCCGGGCCGTGGAAGCGGTCACGGTAAGCGCAATAAGCAAGCCGCGCCAGCGCGACCGCCGCCTGTCCGCGCAGCGCCAGAGCCTCGCCGCCAAGAGCTTCAAGGCGTGCATCGACAAAGGTATCGACCCGCGAGAGAAACAAACTGGCAACCGACATTACCCGCCCCGGATCGCCGCCCGAGGCGCGCAAGCGTTCGAGTCCGCGCAGATAGGCGCTGGCGGCGGCTTCGACATGCGCGAGCGAAAACAACAACGTGACGTTGACGCCGATGCCCTCGCCGATCAAGCGTTCGACCGCGACCAGACCGGCGGCGGTAGCGGGCACCTTTATCAACAGATTGGGGCGGTCGACCTCGGCATGGATGCGTTTCCCCGCAGCCAGCGTGCCTTCGGCATCGTGGGCCAGCGCAGGAGAGACTTCGAGACTGACGTAACCGGCTTCACCACGCGACTGCACATGCAAAGGGCGCAACAAATCGCAAGCGCGCCGCACGTCCGCAATCGCCAATTGCTCGTAGCGCGCTTCAGCGGTGAGCGCCTGACTTTTGAGGCGGGCAATATCGTCCCCGTAATAGCGTCCGTCCGAAATGGCCTTCTGGAAAATGGCCGGATTGGTGGTCACGCCAGCGATACCGTCCACAGCGATGAGATGGGCGAGTTGCCCGCCGTCGAGCAAAGCGCGGGAAAGATTGTCGAGCCAGATCTGCTGGCCGAGAGCGCGGACTTGAAGCAGTGGATTCATGATATCAACATCATTTACGGAAAAGATCGTTATCAGGCGAGCGCCAGCCTCAAATGCCCAACCGGTTCAGCGGCAGGTTTCACCTTGATTTCGATGTCGTAGCCGAGACGACTCAGGCAAGTCATCAGCTTGCGCTCGGAGAGGTTGG
>JAIRWW010000261.1 GCA_031268685.1 Azoarcus sp. | reverse complement strand
ATGATGATGATGATGACGGGGTTGTTTTTCATTGTGATGCGGATGGCCCGCCTACCGGTGCAGTCGAAAGTGAACCGTTGGCGTTCGACAAGCAACCTACCGGTATGCGTTCGACAGCTGACGACGATGTCGAGATGCGTAGCTTGTTATCGCAGGTTGCCGAAGGGAATCAGGCCGCTTTTGAGACGCTGTACCGGAGTTTATCCCAGAGAATCTTTGCCTTCGTGCGTCGTGGCGTGGATAACAGGGCGTTGGCAGAGGAAATCATGATGGACACATTGTTTGACGTCTGGAAAAGCGCGGGGCAATTTTGCGGTATCGCCCGTGTTTCCAGTTGGGTGCTGGGCATCGCTCGCAACAAGATGTTGATGACGTTGCGTAGGAACAAACAATGGGAGCCTGAAAGCGAAGATATCGAAGACTTTGCCGATGTGCTTGATAGCGGCAGTCTGGATGGCGTGGTGGACAGCCTCGAAGCGAAACAACGGCAACTTCTGCTCAATGAGTGCATGCGGAGGTTGCCATGGACGTACCGCGAATGTCTTCACCTGCTGTATTTTGAAGAGTATTCCGTTGCCGAGATCGCTGAGTTGCTGGGTATCCCATCCGGCACAGTCAAGAGTCGTCTATTCCATGCGCGCAGACGTTTGCGGGTTTGTTGTGACGAACTGGGTCTGATCCATGCGTGATCCGGGGTGTCTGATGCGCGTCGTCAAACCTTCTGAAGATGCCGTCGAGATACGTCCGCGGGCTTGGAGGCAGATTGTCCGCGAGGTGGTGCACGAGAGCGCAGACATGGAGATTGCCGAGGACCACGGCCTGCTCCAGGTGCTTGCCCGCATTGAGCGAGAACGACATCCGGCGCCTGAAGTTTCTGCATGGAGCAATGCCACTAGCGCGCCGCCGGACAGCATTTCCGGGCATGTCCAACGGTAGTTTCCAGTTTGGATTGATTGTCTCGCCTCAAACAATATTGCGCTTTTTTCGTTTTGATCCTGCTACAGGCGCTGCCCTGCGCAGCTGATGAATCTGGTGACTGGATGAGCCTGGCGGCCAGCGGCAGATTCGGGTGGGTGCAATTGAAAGTGTCGGTTTTCAATGGCACTACCTTAGAACCTGTTCGCAATCTTCCGACCGGGAGCGCCGGATGGCCCGCTGCATTGCAAGTGGGAGCGTTGTCCGTCCCGAAGGGACGGCACCTTGATCACCCCCGGCGTTAGCCGGGGGTGGATCGCACTATTCCCCGGCTGACGCCGGGGGTTATCAAAGGTTGGCCCCTGCGGGGCCTGGCCTATCCTGCCTGCCCGAGAGATCGCAAACAGGTTCTAACAAAGTATCTACGCCCTGCTCCCCGTCCGCCCCGGTCGGATCGAACCCCGTGCCGTCAAGCGACGACCCAAACCCTGTGAGTAGATTTTTTTTGCGTAAAGTGTGAACCGAAATGCGCTGTGGTGCAACTTAGCCAAGTGCATGTTCTGTGTGCGCGACCTCCACTACCTTGCGCGGCAATTTTTCAATTAGATGATTAAATCAGTGCTTCCTTAGAACAGGAACAGGCTCCGAACTTTACTTGTAACTTGCTGACTTTGTCATTTTTTGACTCCATGTGTACTGACGAAACTCTCTAATTTTTCAGGAGAAAAACACTATGTTTGCCCGGAAGTTTTCAACGCGGTTGAAGTTCCTGCGGGCTGCATCACGGCTATTGTGTGTGGGTCTGGCCTGCGTGGTATCGTCGGTTTTCGCTGCCGATGAGGTGGTGTTGTTGCGTGGCAAGCCCTCCGCGGAGCAGATACTTGACGTACTGGCCGCGCCCAGCGAGGCGGCTGGAAACGACGGCGCGCCGAATCACCGTGGATCGCGGCGTACCCGTGGCATCTCGCTGAATGCCTCCGCGGAGGAAGGGGGCAGTGAAGCTCCGGTCAGGCAACAGGCGGCCAGTCCACGCAAACTCGATTTGCAAATTCTCTTTGCCGTGAACTCCGACCAATTGACTCGCGAAGGCTCGGAAGTGCTCGACCAGTTGGGCACCGCGCTCGACTCCGAACGCATGAATTACGTTAAAAGCATTACTTTCGAAGGGCACACCGATATAACCGGCAGCGCGGAGCACAACCAGGATTTATCCCGCCGCCGCGCCGAACGGGTGCGCGCTTACCTGACCTCGCGCTTTGGCGCAAACGGGCGCGAAATCTATGCCGTCGGCAAGGGCGCGCGCGAGCTGGCCGATCCTTCCCGTCCGAGAGACGGCATCAATCGTCGCGTGCGCATCATTGTCGAGGGCTGAACCCGCTTTGCATGAAGCTCGACCTTCCTTCGGTTCCGGATTTTTTTACCGGGCAGGGTGAACGGGGAGGGGCGATCAACCAAGAGAAGTACGCATTTCGTGTTTTTTTACTTGGCGCCCTCCGGCGTCTCCTGAAGTTCATTCTATGAGGAATTGATGACATGAAAACCACCCAGAAGCTTCTCGCTGTTGCCGCAATCACTCTCTTTTCCGGTGCCGTGATGGCACAACAAGGGGGTTCCGAGTCCAAGCTCTCGATTACTAGTTTTGATCAGGATCAGGGCGGCGCAGGCAATGAACAGTCCATAGATTTGGCCACCGCAACCAATGGAGGCAAGAGTGATGTCACGCTCGATCGCGTCATTCAAGTCCAGATCGGTGCGGATAACAAACAAGAGGCGGAGATAGGGACGGCCAAGGATGGCGGTCAGAGCACGGTCTCGGCCGGAATAGTCAATCAAGATCAAGGTGGTGTGGGTAATGAGCAAAAGCTGGTTCTTGGAAAGGCGGAAGGGGAGGGGAGTGTATCCAATGTCACGATTGGCGGCGATGTCCATCAAATCCAAGTTGGTGTAGACAATACACAGGAGTTGGTGATTGGTCATGCGGAGAATGGTGGCAACTCCGAGGTAAATGTCAGTGGCGGCGTCAGACAGGTTCAGGCCGGTATGGGTAATAGCCAGAGGGCCAATCTCGGCAATGCCCGATAAACGCGCCTCATCTGGAATACGCCCCTGATTGTCCACGGTTTCCTCGAGTGGGAGTGGAGAGTGGCGTTTTCCGGATTTCCGTCGTCACGGACGGGACGCGTCGGGTGGAGGGCCTTTCTCTCTTTTCAAGTTCAGGAGTTCAATCATGTCCATCCCCCGTATCGCCAGATATGTGGGCATTTTCGCCCTGTTTACCGCCACTGCCGCATGGAGCGCCTCGGTGCCCAATCCCGAATCCAATCTCGACGCGGAAATGAGCGCCATGCTGCTCAAGGCGAAAGCCAGCCAGGGCGCCATGCAAAGAAGTATCAGCTCGAAGAATAGTGACTCCGCGGATGCCACGGCAGACAGCGACGCCTGTGGCAACGTCAACATCAACAGCAACAATCAGGCTCAGGACAACAGTGGCCTCAAGGACATGTTCGGCAAGGAGAGCGTCACCATCGTCACCGGACCAGTGATCAACGCCGCGAATTGCCGCTGAGCGGTCTCTTTTTCTGGATCATCCCATGAAATATCTTGCGTTTTTTTTGACTGCTGCCGCCGTATGGATGAGTGGCTGCATCTCCGAGCAAGCCGTGCGCCAGGAGGCGGAGATCGCTGCCGAGCCGGTGCGTGTCGGACCGGAAAAACCGGCGGTGAAGAGCATCACCAATTTCACCCCGGCGCTGCGCTGCATGGACAACGTGCTGATGATGTACGGCATCCGCGATGTGGTGGTCATCAGCGAGGACATCAATGACAATACTAAGAAGGTTTCCGCCGGCACCAAGGACATGCTGATTTCGGCGGTCTCCGAGATGACCCGGCGCAGCCGGGCGATTCGCCTGATCGCGTATGGCAACGATTCGGGCAATCTGCTCGCTTTCATGAAGCAGAAAGAAAGCAAGAGTCTGTTCCAGTTGCACCCGCAATTCGGTATCCGGGGATCGATTTCGCAGTTCGACGAAAACATCGCCAAGCAGACAGCGGGCGGCGGGGTGGCTTGGGCGCCTTTCGCCAGTTTAGGCAAGGCCAGCACCGCTTCGGTCTCGATCCTGGGGCTGGATCTGACCATGGTGAGCACCGAGGATTTGACCATCGTTCCAGGGGTCGCTTCGAACAATTCGGTGGCAGTCATGCGCTCGAGCAGCGGCAACGAAGCCGAGGCGGGGTACAGCAAGTTCGGCATCACCTTTCAGATGAATCTGGCGCGCTCGGAAGGCATGTCCCAGGCGCTGCGCAGCCTGGTCGACCTGGCCGTGATCGAACTGTTCGGCAAACTCACCAAGACGCCCTACTGGGTATGCCTGGGCAGCACGGAAGAAGTGCCCGAGATCAAAACCGAGATCAATGACTGGTTTTACAGCCTCAGTGCTGTGTCCTATTGGCAAAACCAGATGCGTTTGCGCGGCCTCTATGCGGGAGAAGTGGACGGTGTGCCCAACGACGGTTTGCGCGTGGCCGTGGAAGCCTATCGCGCGGCGCTCGGCCTGGAGAGGAACGCCAAGCTCGATCAGGCCTTTTTCACCGCTTACCTGGGCGCGGATCATTACAAGATCGCGCCCCAAGCGAAAGCCTTGCTGACCGCGCCATCTGCTCCGGCCCCCGCTGATGCGGCAAGAAGCTCTGCGGCATCCTCCCCACCCGCGCCGTTGCGGCTCACTCTGGCGACGACCCATGGCAGCAACCGCTTCCGTCCCGGCGAGAACATCGTGTTGAATCTCGCGCCCAACCGTGACGCCTATGTCTATTGTTTCATGCAGGACGAGAATCAGACCATCATGCGTTTCTTTCCCAACCGCTTCATCAAGGATGCCTTTGTCCCGGCGCGCGGCATGAATCTGCCCAAGCGCGGCGAATTCAACATCAACGCCAGCGCCAGCGGCGGGCGCGAAACCATCGTCTGCTTCGCGGCCGACCGGGATGTGTTTACCGATCTGCCCGCCAACATCGTTTCCAGCGACTTCGAAGCCTTGCCGGTCAGGAACCTCGCCGAAGTGAACGCCGCTTTTCATCGCCTGGGCGGGGTCGGCGTCGAATTTCCCATCCAGATCCGGTGATTCCTCATGAAAAATGTCCTTCTGTTTTGCCTGCTCTCCGGGCTGGGCGCGAGCGCCGTGGCGGGCGCCAGTGCCAATGACCACGCGGTGGAAATTGAGCGTCCTGCCCGGATTCTCACCGAGGCGGACGTCAATTTCGGCGCGGCGGTGCGCGATCGCAACCAGAATTCGGGCAACATCCTGCGTTGCTGGCAGCAGGGGCGTCTGGTGTATGAAGGCAGCGGTTTTACCCGCTCGGCGGACGGCGCTTCAGCGGCGTTCGTCGTGGAACGCCAGGGCAGGGAGGCCGTGACCGTGCTCAATCTTCAGGATGGCCTGTGCATCCTGTCCGATCATTGAGTCGACGGTGCCGGTGCGTTGCGACCCATGAACAGGACCCTGTCCCGTTTTGATTGCCGAGGTTTCTGATGAGAGCCTTTCTGATGATCCTGGCGGGCTTACTGTTCATGACGCTATCTGAGGCTGCCGAGCTTGCCATTCGACGACATGAGCTTCCCGGCGTCAGCCGGGTGGTGATCGAAACGGTGGGAGATCTGCAGGTTCGCCCCGGAGCGGAGGCGCGGCTGACGATTGAAGCCGAAGCGGAAGTCTTGCAAGAACTCGACATCTCGATCCAGGAGGACACCGTGTTTTTGTGCAGCAAGGGAAATATCAAAACGCGACACGCGGTGAAATTCGTCACGGTGCTTCCCCGCTTGCAATCTCTGTCGAGTCGGGGAAGTGGCGATGCCACGGTGGGGGCGTTCGATGGCAAGCAACTCGACATCGAGCTGGGCAGCAGCGGCAATATCGCGCTCGACGGAGTGAAAGCCGAGCAACTGACGCTTCATGTGGCCGGTTCCGGCCATATCGATGCGACAGGCCGTGGCGATACGCTGCGGGCCGAGATCAGCGGCTCGGGCGAAATTCGCGCCGAAGGCTACGTGGTGATCCGCGCCGAGGCAAAAATCGGCGGCGCGGGAGAAATTCGCCTGCACGCCAGCGAGAGCCTTGACGCCGTGATCGATGGCGCGGGCAATATCCGCTACACAGGAAGCCCCGCTGTGACGCAATCCATTTCAGGCGCGGGTTCGATTGGTCCACTTTGAATCTATATTCGGGAGTTCAACAAATGAATATTGCTTCCCTCACCTTGTGCGGTAGCTTGGCGCTTGCGCTGTTTGGCGCGGGACACGTCATCGCGGCAGAGACTCGGCTTAACATCGACACAATCAACCAGTACCAGAGCGGACAGAATGACCGCCAGGAATTCGATCTTGCCAATGTTCGTGGCGATGGTAGCGCGCAGCAGGTGAACGTCGGCAGAGTGTCCCAGACGCAATCCGGAGGAATGTCCAATGTTCAGACGAGTAGCGTCGGCAATGCTTCCGACCATGGTCGTGTGGATAATGTTTACGTAGGCAATATTTCGCAGACCGAGTCCGGGCAACAGAATACCCAGCAGGTCAACGTCGGCAACGCTTCCGGCAGTGCGCACACGAATGTTTCCGTGGGCAGTGTCTCGCAGACCCAGTCCGGGCAGCGCAATACCCAGCAGGTCAACGTCGGCAATGCTTCCGGCAGTGCGCATACGAATGTTTCCGTGGGCAATGTGTCGCAGAGCCAGTCCGGGCAGCGCAATACCCAGCAGGTCAACGTCGGCAACGCTTCCGGCAGTGCGCACACGAATGTTTCCGTGGGCAGTGTGTCGCAAAGCCAGTCCGGGCAGGACAGCACGCAGCAGGTCAATATCGGCAATGCGTCCGGCAGCCATCATGCGAATGTTTCCGTAGGAGGCGTGGTCCAGAACCAGAGCGGTGATTCCCGCCACCAGCAGGTCAATATCGGTAATGCCCACAGTGGCTCCACCTACGTTTCGACGGGAGAAGTCATCGTACAGGGCAACAGCAACCAACGCAGAGATCGCGCGGTAAATATCGGCAACCGATGACCCCAAGCTGGCTGAGCCGAAACCAAGCAGGATTGATTCAATCGCACCGTGGTTTTTCTTTGCACTGCCGCTTGGTTTTTCCCTCCCCCGCCGAGGGGAGATGGCTGTGATGAATTCTCTTGACGCGCGCGTTCTGCCGTCGCTTCTTTGCCATTGGAAATGGAAGGACATGAAAACCGGCTTGTTATCGTCGTTGTTGAGCTTGTCGCTCCTGTTGTTGCCGCTCGGAGCGAATGCCGCCGTGAGCCAGAAGGATGTGGAGAAGGTGTTTGTGCAAGCGCAGACGGCCTTTGAAGAGAATCGCCTGGATGATGCGGCACGGGATTTTTCCACGGCGGCGGAAGCCTTTGTGTCACTCAAGGAGGCGGATAAGGCGCGCGCCGTGTATGCCAATGTGGCGATCATTCGCATCAAACAGGAACGCTGGCAGGAAGCCTACGATACGTATGACAAAGCCCTGGCCTTGCCAGGCAGGATTGATCCCGCTTTCTTCATCAAAGCCACCGGCGGTATGGCCCTTGGCGCGGAAAAGCTGCAACGGCGCGATCTGCAGGCCAAGGCTATAGAAAGACTCCTCGCCTCCAAGGTGGCGATCGATCCGCCGAACTTGCTGAATTTCCTTTCCATGCAGGGGGATGCCTACCGGGCCACGGAGCGTTATGCCTTGGCCTGCCAGAGTTATGAAAAAGCCTTGGCCCTGAAAAACGTTCCCCAGGAAAAAAAAGCCACGCTTCTGGTTGGACTGGGGCTTGCCCAAAGCAATCTCGGGCGGTACGCCAAGGCGCAGGATTCGCTCGCGCAGGCCCTCAAAATAGCGATTGCACTGCAACAACCGATGACGATCGCCGAGGCCACCAGCAACATTGGCGTCATTTACTGGGAAATGGGCCTGTATGAAAAAGCGCTTGAATATCTGGAAAAAGCCCTGGCGCTGGAAAACGAACACCAACTGCGCCGGAACCAGGGCGTGGATTCCAACAACGTCGGGTTGGTGTACAAAAGTGCCGGCAATCTCACCGAAGCCATTGCCCGAATCGACTCGGCCATCGCCATTGCCCGCGAGGTACGCAACCGGCGGGACGAGGCCATCGCGCTGAGCAACCGTGCCCTGCTTTTCCGCATGAAGGGCGACAACGCGGCCGCCCGCGAAAATTACGCCAAGGCGCTGGAAATGTGTCGACAGGCCGGCTTTACCGAATGCGAGGCTTCCGCGCTGATGGGTCTGGCCAAGATGGACAGGGTGGTGGACAAGAATTATGGCGCGGCTCTGGAAAAGCTCACCGCGGCTACCGCCATCTATGAAAAGTTGGAAAATCCCGGTTTTCTCGCCGAGTCCAGCGTGCAACTGGGCATGCTGTATCAGAAAATCGCCACGCCTCACTACAAGACCCGCGACCTTGTTTTTGAAAATGAGGAACCGCAAGGGGTCAGTCTTTCTTCGCGGGATGCCTTGATCAAGAGCAGAGAATACTTCGCCAAGGCGAAAACCTTGGCCGAGATGACGGGTCGCAAGGAAATGATCTGGTCTTCGCTGCACGGCCTGGCTTTCGTGGAAAGGGAAAACAAAAACCTGCAGGCGGCTCTGGATTATTACAGCCAGGCCATCGATATGGTTCTCTCCATGAAGGGAAGCGAGGAGAATGCCGACCTCCTGCTCGAATTCCTGCGGGACAAGGACGACCTTTTCGCGGAAGCCATGGGGGTCTGCGTCGCCCTGTATGAACAAACGAAAGATCCGGCGCTGTTGAAAAAACAGATGGAGTATGACGAAATCTATCGCAACGAGGTAATGCGCACGCACCAGAGATTGGCTTCCCTATCGTATGCCGATCCTCAAAAGAAGGCCCTGTATGATGAAATCATCCAACTGACTTCCACCAAACAAAAGGCGGAGGCGGCCGTCCGCAGAGTCGCTAGGGAAAAAGCGCCTGAGGCTGCGGCAGAAAAGAAAGCCGCGAGCGAAGAGGCTACGCTGGCAGTCAAGAAATTCGAGGGAAAACTCAAACAATGGAAGTCCCGCTACCCCAACGACGCGGCGCTTTTCGATTCCATCGCCAGCATCAACCTGGATGATCTGCGCGCGGGACTCGCGCCCGACCAAGCCATCGTGCAGTACATCCCCCTGGAGGATTCCCTGGTCATCTTGACTGCCACCAAGGAAGAAGTGAACATGACCAAGGTGGGGGTTTCTTACGAAGCATTGGCTCACCTCATCCGTGATGAATTCATCGCTGAAAATATAGAAAATTTTGGGTATGGAAATTTCGATGAAAAAACGGAAAAGACCTATTACGAGGAAATGCAGGAGCAATTACACCAGTTGTATAAATACCTCTATGCCCCGGTTGCCGAACAGCTGAAAGACAAGCCAAGGTTGTACGTCGTTACCAGCAAGTATCTTTCCTACGTTCCCTTTGCCGCTCTGATCATGGAAAAGCGAAAAGAGGGCAACCCTCATTTCCTGATAGAAGATAAGACCATTACCCTCTCCCGTCTTTCGTTCATACGCCAGACGCTTGGCACGGCATCCTCCGCGCAAGCCGACATAGGGAATATCGTTGCCGTCGGTGACCCGCAACATGATATTCTGGAGGTCGTACTGGACAGACTGGACGGAGCAAGTGCCGAAGTAAAGAAGGCGGTGGACGCTGTCAACAAAAGGACGCCTCGGACCACCGCCACGATGATGTCAGGTTCAGACGCCAAAAAGAGTGCCTGGCACAAAAGCGTTACCGATTCCCGGTACTCGATATTCTACTTTGCTACACATGCCGTTCCTTACGCCGAAATCAAATCCGATTCCGGCAAAATCCAAAGCAGGGTAAAAAGAGCGCGGAATGACGGTCATTCCACCCTGAACAAGAAACCCATCGAGTTATACGAGAATTTCATTTCATTTTATGAAAAGAATTTCCCGAACAATTCACACCTCAATGGTTTCCTGTTCATGGCCTATCCGGACGACGCGGGCAACGGCTTGCTGACCCTCAAGGATATACAGGAATTGCCTGATCCAATTTTCGAAAAAGCTTCCCTGGCGGTGCTGTCCGCCTGCAACACAGCGGTCAGTTATTCTCCCAGAGTTATCGCCAAGGAGACTATCCGGGATGAATTGGAAACAGAGGAAGCTTCAAAGGAATTGGTTGAAGCGGGTTGGACCCCCGGCGTGGACCAGATCTGCCTTGTGGATACCTTCATGAAAAAGAATTTCCGTAACGTGTACGGAACCTTGTGGTCCGCGGACGACACCGCGTCTTCCATAATCATGTCCCGGTTCATGAACAATCTTGGGGACATGCCGCCCGCCTCGGCGCTCCGTGAGGCCCAGCTTCATTATCTGCGAAATCTGCCGCCAACCGAGGGCTTCAGTGACTATCCGCAACATCCTTATTTCTGGGCTTGCGGAAACATGTTCGGGCAATAAGGTAGCAACTATTTGTTTCATTTCATTAAAAACGTAAAAGGAGCTTTCCATGGTCATCGGCAAACGAAGGATTCACCCACTGTTTGGATTTTTCCTCCTCTTTCTTTTCTGTGCCATCGCCTGGGCCGTGGTCGAGTTGTCTGGCCTGGCGAACAAGTCTGCCGCCGATTCGGGCGTAGCCTCGGCCAACCTGGAAATGTCCTCCCTTGAAACCATCCAGAGACCGGCGAAAAATCCTCCTCCCGTGGATTGGAAGAAGGAACAGCGGCTTAAAAAGGAACTGACGAAGCTGGATGCTGAATATAAGAGCATAGCCGCCAAGGCCCAGAAACAAGCCAGCCAAAAAATCGATGACTCCACCCGCGAGGCTCTGCTGGCTGCCGCCGGAAAATTCAGTACCACCAGCGACCAGTACGCGGACGTATGGGAAAAGGGCAAATGCATTACCCGCGCCCGCCTGGCCCGCGAAGTGGGCGCAAGCCGCGTAGCCAGCGCCGAGCTTATCGTTGCCGGAGCCGACAGCGACAAGATTGAAGCACTCAACACCCAGCAGAGCAAGCTGAACGAAGCCCGCAAGGCCTATATCGAAGAAGCCAAGGCGAACCAGGAACTCTCCGCTCAAGCCAAGGCGACCCTCAAGGGAAATCTCATGCCCAAGGCCCTGCGACTGGTTTCCGATATAAGCAATCTCGTCGTGCAAGTCACCGATCTGCTGAACCAGATCCGGCAACAGACAGCCAATCCGAACGCCCTCATCGGGGGCGTAAATGCGAACATTCTTGCCGGAGTCGCCAATCCGAACGTCCTTGCCGGAGTCGCCAATCCGAACGTCCTTGCTGGGGGCGCCAATCCGAATGTCCTTGCCGGGGTCGCCAGTCCGCACATCCTTGTCGGGAGCGCTCTTGTCGGCGGCATCAGCGCATGCGCTTCCACTGGTGGGTCTATCGATGAATCCGTGTCTCAGATCGCTTCCACCGTTGGCGAGTCTGTCGGCGGTTCCGTGCTTCAATTGCTTTCGCCGGTTATGAGCCTGCTCTCCTTGGTCAAGGGGCTGGCCGAAAATGCCCAGAGTCTCGTGAGCGACATTACGTCGTTGGCAGAATGATTCAAACTGTGCCGCGAGGCGACAGAAATTCTGCCGCCTCGTTTTTTCGTGCCGTGGCCTTGCTTCGTGCAAACGGACGCCAAGGAGCGGTGATCAAGCATTGTCATTTTGCTTGAATTTTCTGGCGAAGACATTGGGAGAGAGATAATTCAGAGCCGAATGAATTCGCGTGGGGTTGTAGAAGCCGTGGATATAGCAGGCAATCGCTTGGCAGGCTTGAATCCGGGTCTCGTAGGCGGCAGTGGCTTCCTCGCGTTTGAGCGTGGCGAAGAAGCTTTCGGCGACCGCGTTGTCCCAGCAGTTT
>JAIRWW010000237.1 GCA_031268685.1 Azoarcus sp. | reverse complement strand
CCGATTGATGACGTGCGGCGCGAGATACAGGCACGCATGAGCGACCAGGCCGGTTTCATTTGCCGTGACGAAGAAGTCGCGCACGCATCCAAAGAAGCGCATAACCTGAACCGGGCCATTACGGAGAAGGGACTGCGCGTCGAGAATCCCGCACAGATCGCCAACGCCATGCTGTGGCGGCAGATGGCCCTGACGTCCGAAGCGGTATTGAGCGCGCTGAATTTCTATTTAAGCAATGGCGGCGGAAGCCGCGGCGCGCGCCTGGTGTGTTCCGCGTCGGGCGCGCAGGTTCCCGAAACGAGAACGGGCCGCCTGGAAGAATATCGCTTCCGGCCCGAACGCGACGAAGACAAGAACAGGCAGATCAGGGTGCGATACACGAATGGTCAATTCGATGCTTACGAGACCGCCTTGCGAACGATGCCCCGTCCAGACCATTTTTATTTCGAGAAAAACTGGGCACCTTTCCTAACCGGGCGAATATACGAGAAAGATTACTCGGAAAGGTCGGGAGAACGGTGAATCCGGGCAACGCCGGGAACGCTTTCCGCTTGATCACCGCGATGCCAAGCGACACGATTAGAGCGTTTTCGTTTTAATCGATTACATGGAAGCGTGTTTTTCCGAGAGCGCGGCCAGGATGGGTGTGAATCAGGGGCGGCGTTTCGTCAATGCAAGGAGACGAACACCGTCTCCAGCGTAGAGGCGGTCAGCACGGTGTCCCCTCAGATTTCCAGCTCGGTCGGCGTGGCATGTGCCAAACGCTCACTCACAGCAACCGGCAACAACCAAAACGATGCTCCAGCAACCTGCGCAGAAATTGGGATTTGCCTTCGACCAAGCCCTGCTGTATCCCTATTTGAATCTAAACTTGAGCCATAAATAGTCGAGCGGACGAAAGTCCGTTCGACGCCCGCGCCAGCGGGCGTATGCTCCTCCTTCATTCCGACTTGTGGCTCAAGTTTAGTATTTGAATCCCGTCGTGTTTCGCCTTGACAAACCAAGTATCGAAATTTTCAGCCAACATGGTGTCGTTCTCCAGAAGATCGTCGATGTCATCGATTTCTCCGATGGTAGAAGAAGTCCCTTTGCGCCGCAACAGGCGCTTGATCCATGCGGAGAAGTTTTGCCGCATGGTTTCGTGTTGGGGGTCGCACAAGAGGGTGACGAGCGTGCGGACGACCTCGCGCATGTCGTCGGGCGTGCGGCTCGCTCCAACCGGAAAAGTGCTTCGACCGCCGAGCGGATCGAACCCGTCGAGTTCAGCAGGAGCCGCGCTTCGTCAATCAGGTAATAGGTGAGGAGAGGAAGGTAGTGATCGAATTCGCGCGGCGCGGGAGCGAAGAGTTCGGCGACGTCGGTGGGGGCGCTTCAAACCGGGCGGCCGTTGTAGAGCACCAGCGGCAGGATGGGCGGCAGCTTGCCTTCGGACAGATCTTCTTTGCGCTTGCTCAAGTCCTGCGCGAGCAGGCCAACATAGACCAGCATCCGCAGCGCCATCCACGGGTCGGACTCGGACTGGAATTCCAGGATCAGATAAATCCACAGCCAGCGATCTTTCATGCGCAAACGCCAGCCCCTATCGTCGTGCCGTTGTTTCTGAGTTTCGGAGACGTAGCTGCCGTTGACGTGTTCCAGGGTAGAAAAATCGGCGTCCGTCCAGGGGCCGGGCACCCAGTCACGCAGCAGTTCCTGCACCATTCGGGGATGAGAAAACAGCTGCTTGTAGTCGCTGTCGTGGTCGGGCATGAGGTTCAGAGATCAGATGACAGGGATCAGAGAGAAGCGAGGCGTCCTGGAGGGACGTGACCTTGATATCCCCCGGCGTCAGCCGAGGGATAGGTGTCTCTCTCTCTCTCTGTGTAACCCCAACGGGGCGTTACATCTCTTGGCGTGTGTATACCGGCGTGTGGCAGATCATAGTGTCACGCCCGTTGGGCTGAGAGAGAGGCTTGCGCCTGTCCCCCGGCTGACGCCGGGGGTTATCGGGGTATGGGCCCCTGCGGGACCTGGAATTCTTGCGGCGCTTTGCGCCGGAGCATCAGAGATTGGTGGGACGCTAAAAGCGGCTGTTGAGTAATTAATTTCCGGGTTAGCAAGTTGACTGCAGGATGATACAACTGAACATGTTCTCAAGCATCGAGCAACTTCTCCTTGAGCCATTCAAGCCTGTCCGCCGCGCCAAACAACGCAGAGACGATCAGAATGATATAGCTCCAATGCCTGGATTCTATTTCGAAGAAAGACAATAGATCGAAGATGAAATTAATGTCTGGAATTAGCGGCAGGGAATTTCCTTTGACGGAATGATACAAACCGGCAATAATGATAGCAGCATTAACGCCTGTCAGGGCTGTTCCCAGTACGCCATGCAGAAATCCGATCAAAATAAATGTTGTTACAAAATAAACAAAAACGCTCACGTGGGCGATGTTTGCGACGATCCACAGGACGATCATCCCGCCAGCCAGTGGCCAGTTCAGGGTCGACCGAATGGCGGAGTCAATGTAATTGCCCTTGACTACCTTATATGCCATGAGCGCCGCTGCTGGCGATATGAATGCAACGAAAAGAGCTGGGGTCTGGAGCAGGGCACCCATCGATTTCCGGCAAAACTCTGGGTTAATGAAGCAAAGTCCGATCGCCAGTCCCGCGGAAGCAACCAAGTTTATTTTCATACCCTTGAAAAAGCTGTTTGTGTTGAGCGTCTTGATTCGCAAGGCGACGCCGCCGATCACGACAAGACCAATCAATAAGGATGCAAGCATATCGAATATGTTCATAATTTCCTCTGGCGGGGATTACAGACAAGCTCATTTTTATTGCATCATATCATTGATGATTCATCCTGAAATCGCCCGGGAAACAGCAGACAACGGTTGGACGCCCGATCACAACCTCGCCAGCCAGGCGGTCTTGTGTTCCAGCGCGTAAGGTAGGACGCGCTCGCGCGTCTCACCCTACGCTGGCTTTGATAACCCCTGGCGCCAGTCTGGGGGTGGCATTCTCCGAACGGGTTTTACGCCAGGGAAAAAAGCCCCTTTTGTTATTCCTTGATTCCTGCTCTTATCATGAAGCGGGGGTTTATGTTTTTCTGAAAGTATTTCAAAAAGGATTACAACAAAATTGAAAGATATCTTCTCGACAGCCATTGACGTGAAAGCGTGCAAATAAAGCGACCGTCAGATCCACCATTTTCAGACTTCTGGAAACCATGCAGGT
>JAIRWW010000228.1 GCA_031268685.1 Azoarcus sp. | reverse complement strand
CGGGCGCGCACATACATGCCCGGCAGCAGAGCGCCATCCGGGTTGGGAAAGCTGGCGCGCAGGGTGACACTGCCCGTGCCGGGATCGACCGAAACCTCCGAGAAGGCGAGCTGGCCGGGGATTTCATACTGGCTGCCGTCTTCGAGAAACAGTTGCACAGGGATCTTGTCGCTTTCGTCGCGCGATAATGCGCCACGTTCTACATCGCGGCGCAGGCGCTGCAATTCGGCGCTCGACTGGGTCAGGTCGACGTAGATGGGATCGAGCTGCTGCACCGTTGCAAGCGCTGCGGCCTGATTGGCGGTGACGAGCGCGCCAGGCGTAACCGAGGAGCGCCCGATCCGCCCGGAAATCGGCGATTTCACGTGGGTGAAATTGAGGTCGATGCGGGCCTTGTCCAGCGTGGCGCGCGCGGCGGCAACATCGGCTTCGGCCTGCTTGAGCGCAGCGGCGGCATCGTCGTTGGCCTGCTTGCTGACGGCTTCGATGCCGACCAGCTCAGCATAGCGTTCCGCCTTCAGGCGAGCATTGTAGAGATTGGCGTCGGCCCGCGCCTTGTTGGCGGCAGCGCTGTCGAAGGCGGCCCGGTAGGTCGATGGGTCGATCTGGTAGAGCACTTGTCCCGCCGAAACCGTGCTGCCTTCGGTGAAAAGACGCTTCTGGATGATGCCTGTAACCTGGGGCCGCAATTCGGCCACCATGAACGGCGTTGTGCGCCCTGGCAGTTCAGAGACCAGCGGCGCCTGCTCGAACGAGGTCACGACAACGCTGACCGGCACGGGCGGCGGCGCATTCCCTGCCGCTGCTGCCTGAGCCTCTTGCGCATTGCGATCGCAAGCAGTTAGAAATATGGCGCTCGCAAACGCCAACGTAAGCATGGCAGGTTGCCGTAAATGGATGTACATGGAAGGTCTCGCGAGGTGAGGTTTATCAATCTGGCGGACATTTCTTTTTCCGGCGTCCGCGCCGCCGCCCTGGACAATCCGGAACCGGATCGACGCAAGGACATGGGAAAAGCGTATTGCCGAGTATTTTGTCACCAGTTTGGGAGCTGTTGAGTGTTTATTCTAGATCGAACGTTCATTCTATGCTATGGTCTGCTGCCTGCGCAAGCCTCTGCGCGTAACAAAATGTACAAAAGCATATGACTTCTTTTGAAATGCCAATACATGGCGATGGCTGTATTCCCTCCGAGTGTAAGCGTGCGGCCACGCGGCGCACCCAGATTCTCGATGCAGCCGCGGAATGCTTCCGCTCATATGGCTTTCATGGCGCAAGTATTGCCCGCATCTCACAATTGGCGGGCATGAGCACCGGGCATATCTACCATTATTTCGAGAACAAGGAGGCGATCATCGCGGCCATCGTTCAGCGCGATCTGGACCATCTGGTCATGATGTGGGCCGAACTGAGGGCTTCCTGCGACGTGCGCGAGACTATGATCGCGCTGTCCTCGAAAGGCGTGATCGAAATCATGGATACCGCCGCCGCGGGTCTCAAGCTTGAAATCGTCGCCGAGGCGACACGCAATCCCGAAGTGGCCCGCACCGTGCGCGCCGCCGACTGTTGCTGCATGGCGAGCCTGATCCAGACACTGCGCATCGCGCGCCAGGCGGACGGCAAGCACGATGACGAAACAACCCTCATTGAGATGACCGAAGTCATCGCCGCCATATTCGAGGGACTCATGGTGCGCACGATCCGCAACCCCACGCTGGATCATCAACGCATGGCCGTCATTGTGCAGCACGTAATGCGGCAAATCATAGCCAGCCCGGACTGGGGCGCCATGCCGCAGGATAGCCACGACATGGCGGCAAAGGCTTGAGTCCGGCGGCCTAATCCGCCTCTACCCATGCACCTTCCCTTATCGTGATTTTCTTGCCCGCCGCATCGTAAAAAGTCACCGGCACCGTTTTTTGCACCACTTTGCCGCCCGGCACGACTACCGCCCGGCGCACATCGAAATGCAGGTGCGGGCCGCCGCTGTACCCGGTATTGCCTGAATAGGCGAGAGCCTCGCCAATGCCGATCCGCTGTCCGGGACGCACCAGCACCCGCTTTGGCGCCAGATGCAGATAATAGCCAAGTGTATTATCGGAATGGACGAGGATGACGCGGTTGGCCCGCTCGGCGAGCGACGGATCGAGCCGGCCCACGGTGAAACCGTCTTCCACTTCGATCACGGTTCCCGCACGCGCGGCGGTCACGAGCGTCCCTTCGGGAAGACTGAAATCTATGGCATAGCGGATATGGTCGCCATGGGTGGTAAGCGCGCCGCCGGGTTCCTGAGCGATTTGCGTCCGCAAGCCTTTCCGGAAAGGCAGCCGGTAACGGAAATCCTCATCGGGCGACAAAAAGGCGTCTCCAATGGCAGAGGAATAGCTGTAATTGAAATTGAAACCGCTCAGGCGGCTGCGAGGCGAAATCCGGACGATTTCTCTGGAGGCGCGCGGAGGAATGGCGGTCGCAAGCGGCAGTTCCTTGTCGGCCTGAATGTTGCTCCCGTTCAGCCTGAAGAAAACCGTCACCGGCGCCGGGCCGTCATTGACGGCGATGAATCGGACGCCCTGCGGGGACTCAGCCTGTTCGATCCTGAGCGGCCCTCTGCCGCCGCCGGCTGCCTGGGCCGCCGCAAGCGACCAACAAAGAAGAAATGCCATGAAATGGAACAGGCTTTTCATCGAAAATCTCCATCCTCTCCGCCAAGGCACAACATTCGGTAAGCCTCTGCCCGCGCGCCTGGATCGATCGCATCGAAAACATCGGAAATGACCGCCACGAGACCAGCTCCCGCGGCAAAGACTTCGCCCGCATTGGCAAGCGTTATACCGCCTATGGCCGCCACCGCCGTATTCAGTTCGCGCCGCGCCCGCCCCAGCAGTTCCAGCGGCGCGAGCGCCGCCGACGGCTTGGTTGGCGAAGCGAACATTGAGCCAAAAGCGATATAGTCCGCCCCCGCCGCCGCGCCAGCCACGGCGCGAGGCCACTCGCCATAACACGACACGCCGAGAATGCGCCCCGGCCCCATCGCATCGAGCGCGCGCCGCGCCGCCGCCGCGTCGCCATCGCCGCGCCCGAGATGGACGCCGTCGGCCCCAATGTCGAGGGCAAGCGCCAGATCGTCGTTGACGATCAAAGGCACGCCCACGGCACGGCAGAGCGGCAGAAGACGTTCCGCCTGTTCGCGGCGAAGCGCGGCAGAGGCAAGTTTGTTACGATATTGCAACAAACAAGGCTGGGCAGCGAGTACGCGGGCAGTTTTCGCCAGCAGGCGCGCGGTATCGGCTTCGTCTGGCGTTACCGCGTATAAGCCTCGCCAGTGCGGCAATCCGGGTTTATTCACTCTTTTCTCATTTCGTTTTCGTTACCTGCTTCCGATTGCTATCGTGAAAATTAAACCAGTACTGCAAAGTTACAGCTCCAGCGTGACAGGTTTTTTTAAAGAATGGCATCCTTGTCGTTTTTCGAGAGCTTGTCTCTGTATCAGGACTGGCCTTTTGCGGTATCCTTGCCGGAGATCGTAACAATTCCGACGGCGCCGCCGCGGGCGTCACGTCTCTGGGGAGCGGAGTGCATGGATCTAAGCGGGATCAAGGTGATGGTCATCGACGACAGCAACACCATCCGCCGTAGCGCCGAGATTTTTCTCAGGCAAGTAGGTTGTCAGGTGTTACTGGCCGAAGACGGTTTCGACGCCTTGGCCAAGATTACCGACCATCATCCTGATGTCATTTTTGTTGACATCATGATGCCTCGCCTGGATGGCTATCAAACTTGCGCCCTCATCAAGAAAAACCCGAGGCTGGCGACGACGCCAGTAATCATGCTGTCTTCCAAGGACGGGCTTTTTGATCGCGCACGCGGACGCATGGTGGGTTCGGACGAATACCTCACCAAGCCTTTCACGAAAGACAGCCTGATCAAGGCCGTTTCCAAACATGGCGGCAACCACCTTCGCTGAAGCCATTCGCAATACCCAATGGAAAGCTCCGACGATGCCAATCAAAAAAGTACTCATAGTTGATGACTCGCCCACTGAGCGGCTAGCCTTGACCGAGGTTCTCTCTCGCAGCGGCTATCAGGTCGTCACAGCTGAAAGCGGAGAAGACGCCATAAATAAAAGCCGCAGCGAATTGCCAGACTTGATCTTGATGGACGTCGTCATGCCCGGCATGAATGGCTATCAGGCCACGCGCACGATATCGCGCTGGGAAACCACACGCGGTATTCCAATAATCATGTGCACCAGCAAGGGACTCGAAACCGACAAGATATGGGGCATGCGTCAGGGTGCATACGACTATATCGTAAAACCCCTTAACTATACCGCCTTGCTCGCACGCATCAAGAGCATCGGCTAAACGAAATGTCCAAGCGAATCAGTCTGCGCCAGTTCCAGGAAAACCTGACCCGCCGTCTGGCCGAATCCCGCACCGCCGATCGCCGGGGGCTGCTGGGTGTACTGGCTGGCGACGAGCATTGGCTGCTCAGCCTGCCCGATACGGGCGAAATCATGACTCCGCCCGCGCTGGCGCCAGTGCCGCTCACACACGAGTGGTATCGCGGCTTGGTGAACGTGCGTGGCGTACTGTATAGCGTCGTCGACCTGTCTCGTTTTCACAACGGCCCACCCATCCCATCGCCCAGCCTGCAATCCAGGCTGCTTCTGGTCGGAGCCAGACAGAACGTGCACAGCGCCATCCTGGTGTCGCGCGTGCTGGGGCTGCGCAACGAGGAAGATTTTGAACTGGACACGGAGGGGGCAGATTCACGCCCATGGGTAAGCGGGCATCTGCGGGACGCAAGCAACCAGCTTTGGCTGCGGCTGGATATATCGCAGCTTCTGAACAATAGCGTTTTCCTGGATGCGGGCCTCGGCTGGGGACAAGGCATCATTCCTTCCAATATTTTCAATCAAAGATCGGCGAATCAATAATCGCGGCGGAGCAAGGCAAATGGCATCACAGCCCTTTTCGGATCTTTCGGCTGAGCAAGAGCAACAGCCCTCGGATACCACAACCACAATCTTTCCAGAAAATCAGACGGCGGCGGAGCGGTCCCTGACTGCCGAACGGATCGCGGCAGCTTCCGGCGAACATCAACAACCGGCTGGTTCCGGGCGAGTGCGCCGTCTGACCTGGCTGTTCGCGCTATTGGGCCTGGCAACCGCCGGCTTGATGATTTTCCAGAACTGGCGCATCAGCGAAGTGGCCAACCAAGTCGCGGTAACAGGCGAATTGCAGGCGCTTTCGCAACAGATCGCCAAAGCCGGGCAACTGGCGCTCCAGGGACAGATCGGAGCATTCCAAGAGTTGACAGCCAGCCGCGACCGTTTCAACACGCTCAAGGATGCGCTCTCCCAGGGCGGCAAGCTTCCCAATGGCCGGTCGGTGCGCGCAGCCGATACCGGCGAGCAGCCTTTGCTCAATGCCGTCGCCAAAAGCTGGGGGCAGATGGAACAAGATATACAGCTGATTCTCGACAAACGAAACGCCCTGACGTCGCTCACTACCACATCGGAGACCAATCGCGAAACCATCATGGTGCAACTGGCCAGGATAATGACCGCGCGCGGGGCAACGGGCAGCGCAACGGACAGCAACTCGCAGAACGAGAACGTCCAAGCCGCCATGCAAACCCTCGAAGCCGATTTGAAACTGCTGATAACGATCCAGGCAGCAAGTAGCCGGCTGAACAGCCAGGCGACAGCCGTCTTCAAGGACGCTGGCGACCTGGGCAATACCTTCGCCGGCGCATCCAGCATCTTCGGCATGCTTTCGCTGGCAACGATGGCCTGTGCGCTTGCCGCCCTGCTCGTGCTGATTCTCATCACAAAGGTTTATCGCAGCGAAGTCGTCGCCCGCCAGGCCGGCATCAACCGCCAGCGGCAACATTCCGAAGACGAACGCAACCACACGCAGGCGGCGATCCTGCGCCTGATGAACGAAATGGGCGACCTCGCCGACGGCGACCTCACCATCCGCACAACGGTATCGGAAGACATCACCGGCGCGATCGCCGACTCGGTGAATTACACCATTGAAGAACTGGCGATGCTGGTGAGCCGGATCAACGACGCCGCCGGCCGTGTGACCAGCGCCACGCAGACCGCCCAGCATACTTCGGCGGAACTGCTCGACGCCACAGAGCGCCAGTCGCACCAGATCGAAGAAGCCGGCACCACTGTGCAAAGCATGGCGCAGCAAATGACCGAATCGTCCGAACGGGCGCTGCATACCGCGCAGGTCGCCCGCCGTTCGCTGGAGTCGGCGCGCAAGGGGGCCGATGCGGTGGAAAACACCATCCACGGCATGAACGCGATCCGCGAAAAAATCCAGGAGACCTCGAAACGTATCAAGCGCCTGGGCGAATCCTCGCAGGAAATCGGCGAAATCGTGGAACTGATTTCCGACATTACCGAACAAACCAATGTGCTGGCCCTGAACGCCGCCATCCAGGCGGCTTCCGCCGGTGAAGCCGGGCGCGGCTTCACCGTGG
>JAIRWW010000159.1 GCA_031268685.1 Azoarcus sp. | reverse complement strand
ATTGCTTCATTCCAAGGCGTATCTTCGATGATGTCTATTGAGAAATTATGGTTTTTTTGCAATTCTCTCAGTATTGTCAATGTTTCGTCATACCCTTTCGATGTCCATCTCCATTCGCTCAAGGGTAGTCGAGTGCTTGGTGAATATGCAACTACAGGCGGAAAAGGGAGTGGTTGGATATTTTCTTTGAGGTCTTCGACATTCGTTAGTAATGGGACGGGTATTGCTTCTGGGTAATAACGTTCATGATATTGCGCCATGCACAGTAATGGGAAACTTTCATTCTCAAAAGCGTCGATATCGATTTTACCAAGACGTTTATGTAATCCCGGTTCTGAATGCCACTCTCTGATGAAATGGGTCTTTGGGAATTGGTTTTTGTTTGTAAAATCAATATTCAGGTTTGGTTCTTTTAGTGAAACGTTTTGATGGAAATGGATAATGTTGGCGCTAAATATTTCGTTATAAATTTCATTATTATCCATTGGCCAGCAAAGATCCTCAGGGAAAGTTCGTCTGCCATAGATATTAGGGGCCAAGTCGATAAATCGCGCGTCAATTTTCCCATATCGGCGAAGTGCATTGACGATTTTGATGGGAGCGCCGGCGACTGGAGTCGGGCTGATGTGAACTACTTTCATCGTTATTTACTAACTTTAACACAGATGGCTATTTCGAGAATCCAGTTTTTACCGGTTTCTTCGCCATCGTGTTTGTCTATTTCACGTAGCGGTTTATGCTTGGATTCGCCGAATTTACATTGGATGGCTTGCTGAAAGCCTATTTTATGAAGATCTTGGTTAAAATAATCAAAATCATATACGTAGCTATGATCATCACAATAAAAACCCATGTTGACTACATGTGATGGTAGAAGATCTTCGCCTTCATAGAGCACTCTGTTGGGATCTTTGTCTGTATTAATAGAATTATCTCCCACGCCTTCCAGTACGTGAAGCATACGCCTGGGTTTTTGTACTGTTTCCCAGTCGGCGAATGGCACTTGGTCCAAATATAATTTGCACATATAGGTTAAGCAAGGGGCCCGAATGCGCAGAACGCCATTGGGTTTCAAATTAGTAACTTACCTAAGCACAACGCTCTCTGTTTTAGTCGACGGTTTTTTAAGCCAGTAAGCCACGGCGTATTTAGCTATCCCTTCATGATAAGCTTCGATTCTAGACATTTGGCTGATAATAAAGCCAGAGTCATAAATAACGGCAGTTGCTACTTTTTCATTAACTACTATTGGATGCAGATCATCCACCTCCGTATGGCAGTCGAAAGTCAAAAAACAGATTGCATTAGGCTTTAGATAAGAAAAAATGGTTTCAATTGACCTTATAAACTCGTAACAATGATCGAGGACATTAATGGAGAATACAAAGTCAGCACTATTTTTAAGCCTGATGATCTCTTTTTCTATCGGGAGAGAAATGACCTCATTAGCTTCTTGTAAGTCACACCATGGTACTTCGTTCATATACTTATCACCCAGTGGTTCGATTGCTATACGATGACACCCTTTAAAGTATTTGGCTCTAAGCCGACTTCCGGCACCGGCATCAATTACCACGCCACCAGAAAATTGATTGGGGCTAAATCCGTGTTTTTTGAAAAGCTCAGAGTTGGATTTATAAAATGAATCCGTATTTGTTCTTGAGTTTGGCTTTTTGTGAAATGCCAACTCACCCGGCTGCGCCTTCTCGGCCCAGTCCTTATAGTCGATACTCAGTTTAATATTAGACATGTTGTGCCTTTATCTGTTCCGGTTGTGAATTGATCCATGAGCAGGCGAAATAATTAGACAGCTTCGGGGTTTTTAAAAAACCTTTTGTGAAGGAAGCTCTAAATAATTTTTGCCTGCTCGCTCTGAGCTTGCTGAATGGCGCCCCATGAGGCCAAAGACTTTGATAACCTTAGGGGGAACAGCATTGTTTGGATTCGCCAGCTTTTCCCAAGCGTCCTTGTGGCGCTCGAAAATTGCTTCCTCGCTGGGGTCTGTTAAGCGCCAGCGATAATATTCGGGGTTGAACATGAATTTGCCTGGAACCAGATAGTTCATGCAAAAGAAACCCGCTTTCCAGGCTCGTTCGTTGTCACGCATGTTTTCATTGGACAAAAACCGTAGTGGCGTATCTCCCATGAAATCTACCCGCACTCCGTGTGAGAGTAGTTCAATGGCTGCGTTGGAGTATGCTGTAATTGCATGTCCGCATTTTTTTGCCAGGGTATTTATGTCGCTGGATTCATCGTATTCGGTGTCGCGGTAGTGAACGTTCCTGCTCAGCGGGTGTTGGCGGATAACGATTCGCTCATTTGGAAAGCGTTCCTTTGCGTAAGCAAGCAATCTGTAATTACTGAAGCCTTGCATGAATGCGAAATCTTCTTCGCATGCCATGAGTACTGCACAGCCGGGTCGATCCATTTGCAAAAGCAAGCCCGGCATGAAGCGCATTGCCCACTTCTCGCACTGCTTGCGTAAATAGTTGTTATTGCGGCTTAGGTCGAATCGCTTGGCAAGTTCCGTGCTGTTTTTCACGCCTTCGTAGTCCCAATAAAAGGTCTCATGCTGCAATGGATTACGAAAAGGCCCTAATTCATTATAAATAATTTTTATTCCCTTTTTCTTTGCTGCCTGACTTAATGATGCACAATCGCGCCATGCAAGTATGGCTTCGATTTTATCTATTTTTCCGATTTTTTCAATTTCTCCAATGATCCAATCTAGCAGTTCAGGGTAAACATTGATTTGAAGGAGATTATATAGAATGGCATTTGATGGGGAGTATTGCTTTATTTTGGTCAATAATTTTTCTGGATATATGCTTTTTGAGAAACTATCGATTTCCGCTTTTGTCGGATAGGGGTGATAAAACTGTTTTTGCAGCCACGCCTGCCGGATGTGGTGTGTTTCCGGGAAGTGGGTATGTTCATTGAAGTAATATTCGGGGGCGATGATGTGTAGATTTTCTTTGCCCATTGCCTCCATTTGTCGATAGAGTTGATGTGATAGTTGTGAATGATTGACAAAAGTCGGCAGGAAAAAGCTAATGAACATTATGCAACTTTCAGGCGTGTATTTAATAATTCATTATATAGGGAAATGTAGTTTTTTGTCATTTCATCGATTGATGGAGGGGGCGGGGTGTTCGTGGTCAATTCGCTGAGAAGGTTTCCATTATCGAGTAAGCTTAGTATTTTGTCTTTGAGGTCGTGTGGGTTGCCCAGTTCAAAGTGCAATCCATCTATGCCGTCTGTTACCATTTCCGCCATTCCTCCGATGTCCGAACAGAGAACGGGGCGGTGGCAGGCAAAAGCTTCCTGGATGACGTTGGGGGTTACTTCCCACCATAATGAAGGCATGACCAGGCAGTCTATTTCATGCAACAGCCGTGGTAGCTCGTCATTGTTGAACTTTCCTTGCATTGTGACTATGTCTTTCAATGGGCGCAGCAATGAGAAGACTTGTTGTACGTATTCGGAGGACAACACGTTGTAAAACGTGGGTTGATCGTTTTCGTTCAGAGGGCCGAATATGGAAAGGCGTACTTTTTTCTCCGCGCGAATTTTATGCGGTAGCAACAGTAATGCCTGAAGCAGGATATTCAAGCCTTTGATACTCGAATTGCGGCCTATATAGGCGAGACGCAAGATGCCGTCTCTTTGACGAGGCGCGAGCGTGTTGGGGCGTATTGGGGTTCCGTTACGGATGATGCGGATTTTTTTTGCTTGTATGCCTGCCGCCATGTAGATGCTTTTAGCGAAATTTCCTGGCGTGGTCAGCATGTCCAATTGTTCGAGGTTTTCCAGTATGAGCTGGCGGTGGTTCCTGAAAACTTCTTCGGACAGTTGCGGAAAGCAGCGTTTGCATTGTGAAGCGTTTGCCATGTTACATGGCGTTCCGTCGTCCGCGTGTATGCATGCATCGTTGGCGCACAGCGGCGTGTAGTTGTGCAGGGTCAGCACGCGCTTGGCTTTGTGTTTGCCGCTGTTGATGAACTCGAAGCCAAACGGCATGATCGTGTGGAAGTGGAGGATGTCGGGGGCGAATTCTTTGATGCAGGCGTCGAGCCGGTCGTGAAGGACGCGCCATCCTAGTCCTGTCCGGGAGAAAGTGGCAGGGGCGTGTATGTCGATGAGAAATTCGGTCAAAGGCGAACCAGGGATTTTTTCGAGCATTTCGGCATGTTGTTTGCCGGTATGTTTTCTACCGCCTATAAGGACGGTTTCTACGCCTTTTTTTGCCAGACATAGGGCGTGATGGTAGGCGCAGAGTATCGTCCCATCAATATCTTCCTGGGGATGCATGTGGGAAAACACCATGACTTTCATGAGGCGCGGCTTCCCATGCTTACTCGGTAGGCTTCTACGAGGGGGGCGAGTACTTTTTGCCACCGGTAATGGGCGCATGTGTGCTGGCGCAGAGTTTCGTCCAAGCCTTTGCCCAATGTGGTTGCAATGGCGTTTGTGAGCGATGTTTCGTCTTTGGGGTCGAAGTAGCTCACCATGTCCTTGAAATATTCCCGCGTCGAGCCGGCTTCAGTCATGACTATGGGGGCGCCCTGGGCTGCGGCCTCCAGATTGGCGCCGCCGGGGGTTTCTGTCAGTCCGGGGCCGACAAAAAGATCGCAGGCTGCCATGGCGGAACGAAGCAGGGGGTCTTCGTGCAGCAATGGGCCGAGATAGATGAGTTGGGAGCCGCCTTCCTTGAGGCATTGATCGGCGTAAATTTGGTCGCGGACATGCCCTATCAGCACGACCGAATATGTCGGAAACGCTTTCATGGCTCGAATAAGGGTCAATTGGTTTTTTCTTTTTTCGATGGTGCCAACATTCAGGACAAAGTTGTTTATCCCGCGGGTTCGCTTACGAAAGATGGCGGTGTTCGCGCGATCAAGAAAGATGTCGTCGATGCCGCAATGTATTACCAGAAATTTTTCTTTTGCCAGCCCAAGGATACGGGAGAAGTTTTGAGCTTCAAGCGCGGAATTGCAGACGATGCGCTCGGCTTGTTCGAGTTGTTCGCGTATGCTTTCCAGTGGGATATTTTTGGATGTGTTGTCGTCCATCCACATATTGGGCGAGATGAAAAGAGGTATGTTCCGTTTCCGTACATATTCGCAAAAGGCGAGCGAACCGGGCATGACGGAAAAGAAATGAACGATGTCGCAAACGTCCAGGCATGGGTTCCAGGGGTCGAATAATGTTGCTTTTATTCCTTGGCGCGATAATTCCCGGCGGCAGGAAAGTAGTTGTACTTCCCCCCCTCCCATGACATCGAACGCGAACGGGTAGGTGTTGAAAACAACCTCTGGCGATGTTTTTGGCAAGGCCGCCAGATGTCCGGACGTTGGTGTTTCTTGATCTACGGAGAGCTTCATCGGGCTGCTGTTCAGAGCTTTTCAAGCATGTTTTTTGTTCTTGTCAGCCAAGTGTTATCCGCTATGTGCGCCGATGTTTCTTCCGGGGAATATTTGCCACGGTGGATTTGTTTTTCCACCGCATGGATTATTTCTTCCGGTGTTTGTGCGATTTCCAGTCCCGCGCAATGTGTTTTGGTGAATGCCAGTTTCGTCGATACGATTGGCAGCCCTGCCGCCAGGTATTCAAAGTACTTCATCGGAAACATTGAGCGGGTGTAGTCGTTCAGCAGCGTTGGCAGAAGGCCGACTTGCGCGCCGCGCAGATAGTTGGGCAATGCATCGTAAGGCCGGTAGCCGAGGCGATGTACGTTCGGAAGCGCGGAGAGTCGGGCAAGGTCTTCGTTTTTTTGGCCTTCGCGCTCTTCGCCAATCAATATCCAGTGCCAGTCCGGACGCAGTTGCGCGGCTTTGTGTAGCAGGGCGAAATCCACTTTGAAGTCGGAAAGGACGCCGTGGTAGATGAGACGGGGTTCCGGGATCTCGGCCATATCCGCGGGGATTGGGCCGGGGCCGAGGGCGCGGCCGAAATGTATGGCGTCCGCGACGTTGGGGAGAAAGTGGGTGTGCGGATTGTGTTTCGCGCAGTGTTCGGCCAGTGATTTGGATGTGGTGAAGACGGTTTGTGCGGCTTGCAGGAGTTTTTGTTCCGCAGCTCGAAATGCTCTTGCATTGACGCCGGGCACGGCGGCCAGATCATCTACGCAGTGGTAGAGGAGGGCGCTGCGCTTGAGCGGTGCGATGGCTTCCAGCATGAAGGGGTGGTATGTCCAGATGAGCGGTTTTGTGAAGCCTTTAGTCTGGATAAAGCGTTGCATCATGCTTTGCAACAGGCAGCGGTTCAGCCAATTGGCGATGGGGCGGTGGTGTTTGGCGGGGATGCTCAGCGGGGAGAGTACCCAAAGGTTTTCACGGCGTTTTCTTGCGCCGGAATACAGGTTGCTCAGGCCAATTTTGAGTCGCCGCCACAGGCGCGGCCAGTTGCGGCGGTCGGTGATGCTTGGGGCGCGAATGCCGGGGCTTTCTACGTAAAGTACGCGCCAGCCCATGCGCGCCAGTTCGTTGGCGATGTGCTGCTTGTTCGTCCAGTAGGGGGCGTCCCAGTCGGCGGTCGCGAACAGGATGCAGTCTCCAGGCGGTGTTGGTTCAGCCAATGAATTCTCCAGTCGTCCGGCCTTGCAGTAAGGCGGCGATTCGTTGTGCGGCCCGGCCATCGCCGTAAGGGTTGGCGCTGTTTTTCAGCTTTTTGCGCCGTTCTGGGTGCGAGAGCCATTCGTCGACGGCGGCTTCGATGTTTTCCGGCGTTTGCCCTGCAAGGGTGGCAAATCCCGCCGCGATGCCTTCCTGCCGTTCCGTGTGTTTGCGCATGACGATGACCGGTACGCCGAATGCGGGGGCTTCTTCCTGGATGCCGCCGGAGTCGGAGAGGATCAGGCTGGCGCGGGCGATCAGCGCCAGGCTGGTCAGGTAGTCGACCGGATCAAGCAGGCACAGGTTGGGAATGCCAGCGAGGATGCTCTTTGCCGGTTTCTGGACGTTCGGGTTCAGGTGTACCGGGAACACCCAGTAGAGATCGGCGTGGCGTTCGCACAGGCGCTTCAGGGTATGACAGATATTTTCCAGTACGCTGCCGAGGTTTTCGCGCCGATGGCAGGTGACGAGCGCCAGTGATCTGTCTTGCGCCGCTTTCAGGATGGTTTCGAGTATCGGCAGACGGCCTGCCGTTTGCGCCACATTGGCCAGGGTATGCGCTTTTTGCATTGCATCGACCACGGTATTGCCGGTGACATGGATGGCGGTCGCCGGGATGCCTTCCGCCAGCAGGGCCTGACGGTTTTTCTGTGTGGGGGTGAAGTGCAGCGTGGCGATGCGGGCAAGCAGGCTGCGGTTGGCTTCTTCTGGAAAGGGGTTGGAGAGATCGCCTGTGCGCAGGCCAGCTTCTACGTGGCCGACCGGGATGCCGCGATGGAAGGCGGCCAGGCCGCTGCAAAAGGCGGTGGTGGTGTCGCCCTGCACCAGCACCCAGTCTGGCCGGTGTCGATCCAGCGCGATGTCCATGCCGGTAAGCAGGCGGGCGGCCAGACTGTTGAGCGTTTGGCCGGTTTGCATGGCGGAGAGCGAAACGTCCGGTTCGATGGCGAATATTTGCAGCGCCTGATCCAGCATTTCGCGGTGTTGTCCGGTCGCGCATATTGTTGTCTGGATAGAAGCCGCTTTTAGCGCGTCGATGACTGGCGCGAGCTTGATGGCTTCGGGGCGGGTTCCCATGACGAGCATGACTTTCATGAAAAGGTTTTTTGCTCTGCGGCCCTGCTGATGTTGCCTGCATATTCGACGGACGGCAGGAGGCCGCTGCCGGTTTCCGGAATGCGCAATTTGAATGAGCCGTCGCTTTCGTGCACTTCGCATTCTGATTTGAAGCGCAGGAAGTCCAGCGCATCGTTTTCTGAGAGAAAAAGGGTATCCGGCGCGGTGGCGCGGATATGGGCGACGAAATTCCGGTGTGTCGAGATACGTGCAGTTTCGTCGGGCCAGCCGTATTGGTAGCGTTCCGAAAACGGGTGGTCGAGGTAGCCGAAAAGTGTGCGCGTTTCTTTGGCTTGCGCGAAGGCAGTCTTGAAAATGGCGATTGGGTCGTCCGTGCCGCGCATGCAGTCGCCGTGCATCATGCATTGCTGGCTGTGGCCTACGAAGCTTTGCGGCAGGCCGGCGGGAACGCCGCCGCGAGCGAGCAGGAATTCGGGGTCGTTCCGGATGATGCCGCCGATGCAGCCTTTGTAGCCTGTGTCCGACAGCGCCTTGAGTGCGCAGGGCGGGGTTTGGTGGAAGGGAGAAACGGCGTAGCGGGGGCGCTGGCCGGTGACGGCTTCGAGGCGGTCGGCGGATGTTTTCGCTTCATACAATGCGGCTTCGTAGGAGCCGCCCCAGTTGGGGGCGTGCGTGGCTGTGTGGGACAGGATGGATTCCGCCGATTGCGCCATCTCTTCGAGGATGGGGCGGTGGCGGGCGTCGCCGAGATTCGCCGTGTGTACAGCGAGCGAAAACGGTATGTTCATTTCGTGGTATGCCGCGCGCAGCGCTCTGGCGGAGGCGATGTCTTCGTCGCAGTCCAGGCGCATGGTGACGGCGGCTTCGCAGCCCCAGGGAATTTCATGCAGGACGGGTTGGCAGGGCAGGCCGCCGTGACGCCATGAGGACAAAAATCGCTCGACTAGCCGCCATTCAAAGGAATCTATCGGCCCGGACGGGCGGTTGAACCATAGGGTGGCGGCTGTGTCGTGGTCGAATAATGCGGCATAGGCGGCGGCGACTCGTCCATTGAGGACTATTTCGGCAAGGGTGTTTTCTGCTGTGGCTAATACGGGCATTGCCAGCGACCAGATGGAGGCATCGGCGCGCACTGCGCCGTAGCCCAGATTGTTCCATTCGTTGGCAAAGTCGAACCGCTCAAGCGGGCGTTGCCAGTGCGCCGCCGAAAACGCTGCGGCCTGTGGCGTGTAGTGAATGACGGCGGCGCTTTGTGCCTCGCTGTGCGGCGGGGCTGGCAGGCTGCGGCTCCATCGTTCGGCTTCATCGGGCCAGCTTGTTTCCTGCAATCCGAAATGCCGGCGAAGCGAGGCGGGAAGACGACCGAATAAAAGCAGTTTGGCGGGGCGTCTTGCCAAATGTTCCAGAAGGAGATGGGCCTGCATTTCATCGGGTTCTACGGCGGCCACTATGTGCGAGTTCATCTTGTGCGAGACATGGCGTACCGCGGTTCGGCTCAGCGAGCGTCGAAGGGCTGCCAACAGCAGTGGCATGGCTTCGTGGCCGGGGCGTCCAGAGAGTAATTCGATCATTTTCCTGACTGGGATGCTCTGATTGAATCTCGTCCGTTCGAGCGGCATTGCCCAGGGCTTCCATAACGGCTTTTCATGCGCTGACCACATGACGAAATTTCGCGCGATGACCGGCGCGCACAAAAGCATTGTGGTCGACGAACTCTATGGCGAAGGCTCCAGGCCAATAGCTTTCCAGTTTGGCGGCGATTTCCGCCGGATTGGCCTGCGGTTCCGGCGCTATCCGCATGATGGCTTGTGCGGCGCGCAGGTCGATCTGGAATTCCTGGATGCCGCCTATGCGATGGTCGAGCATGTCCATGATGTGGTGCGTGGGGTAGGGCACGCCATTGATGGGGACGACATCGTGGATGCGGCCGACGACGTTTGTCAGCAGAAAAGCGTTTTCCGTCTCAAGAACCTTGGCCTTGTCGCCTGTGGCAAGCCGGATGAGCGGCATCAGGCGATTGCGGAAGCCGGTCAGCACCAGTTCATTCTCGCCGTCGTCGGCGGGGCGGCTTTCGGGCCAGGCTTCGGATTCCAGTACTTGCAGGCCGCCCTGTTCATCATCGAGTTCGTAGGCCATGACACCCAGTTCGGCGAGGCCGTAGCGGTTGATGACGCGGCAGCGCAGGATGCTGGCGATTTTTTCGCGCATGTATGGCTGCAACAGTTCGCCGCTCGATTCAAAAACATCGAAAGCCTTGCCGCTGTTGTAGCGCCGCTCGATGTAGCAAGCCAGCGCATAAAAGGTGGAAGGGTGTTCGTGCACAAGGTAGGGGCGGCGGCGCTTCAGTGTGCGCCACATGGCCTCCAGTCCGGCATCGTCGATGCGGTCGAAAAAGATATTGCTGCGGTTCATCGCCAGGCAGTGCCAGTCTTCGCGGCTTGGCCATTGTGGCGGCGCGGGATCGGGGAAGCGGCAGGCGCAGTGCAACTCGGGCTTGTATTTTTTCTTGCCGATGCGCTCGCGGGCGTAAAGCGTGACGGCGGCGGAGTAATCCGCGGCTTCCTGATCGTAGTGAATCACGCAGGAGATTCCCGTTGAACCGCCCGTTTTGCAGGCATGGCGGCGCACGTCCGCCAGTGGGCTGGAGAGCAGCCGCTCGCCCTGTTCGCGGATGATGTCTTTGGTGAGGCAGGGCAGTTCAGCGAGATGGCGCGGATCGTCCCGCACTTTTTCGGGGTCGAAATTTCTGGCGGCGAAAAGCTCGCGGTAATAAGGGACGGACTGCCCGGCGAAAACGAGGGTCTGGTAGAGCCTTTCGCGCGCAATGGCGAGGCGCTCCTGGAATGGCAGCCGGTAATATCGTCGCAGTTCGGCGAGTTTGGGGCGGATTGTTCTTTTCTCATGCCTTTCGGCTATGGGATAGGCTGCGTAGGCGCTCAATAACCCTTTGAACAAGCGGAAAGGCTGCCGTGCGAACAAGGCTTCGCCTATGCCGAGAATGGGATGATCGGCGCGTATCATGCGGCGGGCTTGATCAATGTGTCCGCGTTTTGCCGGATATTTCCGGCGTCGTTGCGGCGTTCGAGCGGTTCGTCGGACAGAATGCGGCCATGTTCCAGATGAACCCTGCGCGTGCAGATGCGCTCGATGAGTTTGGGGTCGTGAGAGGCGATTACGAGAATGGAGGCGCTATCGACCAGCGTTTCGAGTCTGGCCGCCGCTTTGCTTTTGAAATCGGCGTCGCCTACGCTCAGCCATTCGTCCATGAGGAGAATGTCGGCTTCGACGTGGGTCGAGATTGCGAACGACAAACGTACTAGCATTCCACTGGAATATGTGCGCACAGGCAGATTGAGGTAGTCGCCGAGTTCGGTGAATTCGGCGATTTCATTCGTTTTGGCGCGAATTTCGGCGGGTTTCATGCCGCTCATGATGCCGCGCAGGTAAATATTCTCGAAGCCGGTGGCGTCGGGGTCGACCCCCGTGGATACCTCCAGCAATGAAGCGATTTTTCCACGGATGCGCAATTCCCCCCTGATGGGTGCGTAGACGCCGGAAAGCATGCGCAGCAGCGTCGTCTTGCCGGAGCCGTTGTGGCCGACCAGCCCCACGCGCTCGCCATGCTGGAAATTGAAACTCAGATTGTCCAGCGCCCGGACGATGGGAAATTTACCGGCGTCCTGGCCGATATAGCCGCCGGTCGTGAAATTGAGAACCCGTTTTTTGAACGAACGGTTTGAATTTTCGTAAATCGGAAATTCCACGGTGACACTTTGAGCTGAAACCTGTGCTTCCATTGTCTCAGATCCAATAAGAAATACGATTCCGGCAACGTTTCATTAAATACTGCGCCAGTGCGAAACCCATGACCGACATGCCCAGTGCGCATGTCCAGGACTGGATTTCCAGGGGAGCGCCAATGAGTGGCGCCCGGACGACCTGGATCAGATGATATAGCGGATTGAATTCGGCGACCCAAGCGCGTTCCTTCAGTAAATCCACTGTCCACATAACGGGCGTGAAAAAAAATACAACCTGAAACAAATTGCCGACGATGGGTTGTATATCGCGGTAGCGCGTGCAGAGTATTCCGAGGACGACACCGATCCAGACACAATTGGCGGCGAGCAGGAGCAGTCCTAGTGGCACGAGCAGCATTTCCGGCGTCGGAACATGTCCAAGAAACAGCATCATGATCAGGAGCACGGGCAAGCTGTGCAGCATGATGACGAAGTTCCGCCAAACCATTCGCAGGATATGTATCGTTATCGGCATGCGAATCTGCTTTATAAGCGATCCGGCCTGAGTAAATGTCGTGGCGGCATCACCGGCGCACGAATTCAAGTATTGCCAGACAACCAGGCCAGCGCCCAGGAAAGGAAGGTAGAGGGAGATCTCCTGATTCAAGAAGTTCGAGTAGAGGAATCCCAGTGTGCCGACCAGGATGAAGGTGCTGAGGGTGAACCATAAGGGACCGAGCACCGAGCGGCGATAGCGTTGCCGGATGTCGTGCCAGCCCAGGGCCAGCCAGACGTGAGCGGCGGAAAGGCTGGTAATGATGTCATTACTGCCGTCGTGTTCGTGCCAGGGGCTATCTGAAATATCTTGCGCGGGGGGAGGGGGCGCTGGCGGTATACAAGCTGTATTCATTGTTTTTTGAGTATCTGGGGATGAGGTATTTGACCTTATTTCAGGCATATCGAAAGCTTTGCTTTTAAATAAAAAGGAGATGGCAGCGTATGTGTTTTTGTACCAGCGCTTTCAGTAAAGCTGTTTTCGTAATGCTTTTTATTTGCTAAAGTGTTAATACAATCTGGCGCTTGCAATGGTGAACGCTACCGCCATGCCGTTCCCGTGATCGGAAAAGGCGTATAAACAGTGTGGGAATAAACAGGAAAATGGAAAGACAGCATTTCAGGAGTGAAGCGTCGCCATGGTAGCCGGTATTGTTTGGGGAATACAAGAGAATTTCTCTGTAGATATCCGTTTTCTTGTCTTTAAAAACCATATAGCTATTGTGTTTTTTAAGAATAAGAACTTGATTTATTATGTGATTAATTTTAAGGCAGCGGCATTATCAGCATAATGTTTTATTTTCGATTAATACACTAAATATTGTTGGTTTTTTGAAAGTTTTACATTTTTCCGGGTAATTCAAACCTTCTCCGTGTACGAGGTTATTGTTCGGATTTTCTGTAGCCCTTTTATGCATCCAAGCCGGGTGGCGGCTCGAATAGAGATGGCGCTGTCTGGCAGTGCTTCTTTCAGCGCGCAGCCATAAATGCACGCACGGCGCTTATCAGTCCTTGATCGAAGTGGATGAGATCGCGTGCGATACGTCCGTCAAGCCAATGTATGTCTGTGGCATTGCTGGCCGGGCGCGCGACCGGCAAGCCGGGAAAAAATTCCCTGGCGCGACGAAAATAATCGATTTTTTGCTTGCGAGTTTTTGCCGCTAGCTGCTATTTCACTGAAAAACAGGCATTATGTTGCGTTGTGTCATTTATCGCGGAGTCTCGATCTTGCACGAAATCATTGCCGCTCAGGCGGATCTGGCCGACAGGACAATTAAGAATTCCTGGCCTGCCTGGCTCGATATATTGCAAAGCAGCACCGGGCTTTTCCTGGCGCTCTTCATGTGGGGGCACATGGCCTTCGTCGCCTCGATCCTCCTGGGCGAGACGGCCATGTGGACGGTCACCAAATTTTTCGAGGGATATTTCATTTTCGGCAAGTCTCATCCGGGGCTGGTGTCCTGTGTCGTCGCCTTCGTGGCGCTGGTGTTCGTCGCGCATGCCCTGCTGGCGATGCGCAAGTTTCCCGCCAATTACCGTCAGTGCCGCGCCATCCTGTGTCATGCCAAGGCGATGAGGCATGAAGACAGCACACTGTGGATCTGGCAGGTCTGTACCGGCTTTTTGCTTTTCTTCTTTGTTTCGGCCCACCTCTATCAGATGTTCGTCTGGCCGCAGAACATCGGCCCTTATGCATCGTCCGACCGCGTGTGGAGTGATGGTCTGTGGCCGTTTTACCTCACGATGCTGCTGGCGGTGGAACTGCATGGCGGTATAGGTTTGTACAGACTGGCGCTCAAGTGGGGTTGGCCAAACGCTCCCCGCGGCGTACTGAGAACGTTGAAGTGGGGGCTGACCGCGTTTTTCCTTGTGTTGGGTCTTGCCACCCTGGCTGCGTACATGAAGATCGGTTTCGAGCATGGCGGCCATTACGGCGAGCGTTACATGCCGGATTGGGCGGCGGCGGAAAACACCAGCCAGGGAGACGGGCAATGAAGACTATCGTGACCGATGTGCTGGTGATCGGCGGCGGCCTCGCTGGCCTGAGAATGGCTATTGCGGCCAAGCGGCGCGGGCATGATGCCATAGTCCTGTCCCTGGTGCCGCCCAAGCGTTCGCATTCGGCGGCGGCGCAGGGCGGCATGCAGGCTTCGCTCGCCAATGTTTCCAAGGGCGCGGGCGATAACGAGGACGTGCATTTCGAGGACACCGTTCGCGGCAGCGACTGGGGCGCGGATCAGATTGTGGCGCGCATGTTCGTGAATACCGCGCCGAAGGCGGTGCGAGAACTGGCGGCCTGGGGTACGCCGTGGAGCCGTTTGCGCAGGGGCGATCATGAAGTCATCATCAACGAGCAGAAGGTCGTCCTCGCCGAGCGCGCCGAGGCGCACGGCCTGATTGCGCAACGCGACTTCGGCGGCACCAAGAAATGGCGCACCTGTTATGTGTCGGACGGCACCGGCCACGCCATGCTGTTTACGACGAGCGATCAGGCGATCCGCCACGGCGTCGAAGTCCATGAGCGCACCGAGGCGCTGGCCTTGATACACGATGGCGAGCGTTGCTACGGCGCGGTGGTGCGCAATCTGGTGAGCGGCGAACTGACCGCTTATCTGGCCAAGGCCACGGCCATCGCTACCGGCGGCGCGGGCAGGCTCTACCGCGTCACCACTAACGCCGTGATCTGCGAAGGCATGGGTCATGCGCTGGCGCTGGAAACCGGCGTAGCCGCCCTGGGCAATATGGAGGCGGTGCAGTTTCATCCCACGGGTATCTTTCCGGCGGGCATTCTCGTTACCGAAGGTTGCCGCGGCGATGGCGGGCTGTTGCGCGACGTCGATGGCCATCGCTTCATGCCCGACTATGAGCCGGAGAAAAAAGAACTGGCCTCGCGCGATGTCGTCTCCCGCCGCATGGAAGAACACATCCGCTCTGGCAAAGGCGTGCCGACGCGCTTCGGCCCGCATTTGTGGCTCGACATCACTTTGCTGGGCCGGCGTCACATCGAGCACAACCTGCGTGAAGTGAAAGAAATCTGCCAGTATTTCCTGGGCGTAGATCCTGCGCAGTCGTGGATTCCCGTGCGTCCGGCGCAGCACTACACGATGGGCGGCGTGCGCACCGACCATACCGGACAGTCGCCGCATCTCAAGGGCTTGTTCGCGGCGGGCGAGGCGGCCTGCTGGGATTTGCACGGTTTCAACCGCCTGGGTGGCAATTCTGTGGCGGAAACCGTGGTAGCCGGGATGATAGTCGGCGAGTTCATCGCCGATTTTTGCGACAAGCCGGAAAACTCCGTCCCGGTTCCGCTCGCGCTGGCGCGCGAATTCGTGCGGCGGGAGGAAGAAAAGCTCGCTGCGATCCTGGATTCCAGCGGACATGAGAATCCGTTTCAGTTGTGCTCCGAAATGCAGGAGATCATGACGCATTACGTAGGCATTTTCCGGCAGGGCGATGCCTTGCTGGCCGGGATTACGCACCTGCAACGCCTGCTGGAGCGAAGCCGCGAAATCGGCATTTCCGGCAAATCGCGTGCCGCCAATCCGGAACTCGTCGCCGCCTACCGCTTCCGGCGCATGCTGAAGCTGGCCTTGACCATCGCCTACGGCGCTTATCGGCGCACGGAGAGCCGGGGGGCGCACTTCCGGGAAGACTTTCCTCGGCGCGACGATCAGGAATGGCTCAAGCGCACGCTTGCTTTCTGGTCGGACGAGGACGTCATCCTGCCGCATCTCGACTACGAGCCGCTCGACGTCATGAAAATGGAACTGCCGCCGGGCTGGCGCGGCTATGGCGCGAAGAACTATATCGACCACCCCGATACGCCGCAGCGCCAGCAAGAAGTGGATGCCATCCGCGCCCGGATGCAGGATAAGGACAGGCATGCAATTCAACATGCCCTCATGCCTTACGCCGATGAATTGCCCCCCTCGCTGGCGGGCCGGAACGAGCGGCTCGACGAACCGCTGGAGCTAGCCCAATGAGCGCCATTATCGAAAACAACGGCGCCGCCGATGCCGTCGAATCCCGGCAGAGCCGGTGGCTGACGTTCGACATCCTGCGTTACGACCCGGCCGATCCAGGCGTTGCGCCGCATTTGCGGACCTACCGTATCGAAGAGGCCGACAGCATGACGCTCTTCATAGCCCTCAACGAAATCCGCGAGCATCAAGATCCGACGCTGAAATTCGACTTCGTCTGCCGCGCCGGCATCTGCGGCAGTTGCGCGATGCTGGTCAACGGCCGTCCGAAACTGGCTTGCCGAACCCTGACTAGCAGCCTGCCCACGGAAAATACCCTGGCGCCGCTGCCGTTCTTCGAGCTGATCGGCGATCTTTCAGTCAATACCGGGAAATGGATGCGGGGCATGAGCGAGCGTCTGCAAACCTGGCTGCATGCGTGGGAAGACGAAGTCGATTTGCGCAAGATCGAGGAGCGCATGGACCCCGATCTCGCCGAACAGATCTACGAACTCGACCGTTGCATCGAATGCGGCTGCTGTGTCGCCGCCTGTGGCACTGCGCGGATGCGCGAAGATTTCGTGGGCGCCGTAGGCTTTGGCAAGATGGCGCGCTTCCGGCTCGATCCGAGGGATGCCCGCACGGACGACGACTATTACGAGTTGATCGGCGATGACACCGGCGTTTTCGGCTGTATGTCCCTGCTGGCCTGCCATGACGTTTGCCCCAAATCCTTGCCGCTGCAAACGCAGATTGCCTTCCTGCGCAGGCGGATGGCAATGACTGGAACCGGTCTCTAGGACTTCAGAAAAACCCTCCCGCGCGGGCCGCTCAGGCTCTCATTTGCGCGGAGGCGGCGCGCCGCCGTCGTAGTCGCCGGCAGGGGTTTCTTCCGGGGGGGAATCGCCGTCTTCCGGCGCGGACGCCCAGTCATCGCCGTCTTCCGGGCGGTTTTCCTCGCCGTCGTCCGGGTCGCCGCTATCGGGGGCTTGATCGTCTTCGCAAGCCTCGTCTTCCGGGGCTGCATCCTCATCGTCATGCGCATGTGCGCGCGTGGTTTCAGCAGCGCTGGCATCCGGCGCGGGCGCGAGCGCTTCAGTCTGCTCCAGCGCTGCAAGCGCTAATTGCTGTTGCCGTTGCCGCCACCAGCGCCAGCCGGTGTAAATATAGCCGGACAAGGCATAGCCTACGAAAAGCCCGAAGAAAGTGCCCGGCGGATAGAACGCGCCCAAGGCGAAGGCCAGCACCAGCGCGATGACGACGATGAATGGCACGCTCTTGCGCAGGTTGATGCTCTTGCCGCTCCAGAACGGCACATTGCTGACCATGGAGATGCCCGCGAAGAACGTGACCAGGCATGCCACCCAGCGCAGCCAGGCCATGTCGCCGGGCGAAGTGAACTCGTTGTCGATGCTCAGCCACACCATACCGGCAATCAGCGCGGCGGCGGCGGGGCTTGGCAGGCCCTGGAAGAATCGTTTGTCGACGGCGTCGATATTGGTGTTGAACCGGGCCAGCCGCAGCGCAGCGCCCGCGCAATAGACAAAAGAGACGATCCAGCCGACCTTGCCCAGGCTCATGAGCGCCCATTCATAGACCACTAGCGCCGGTGCTGCGCCAAAACAGACCATGTCGGAGAGAGAGTCGTACTGTGCGCCGAATTCGCTTTGCGTACCGGTCAGGCGGGCGATGCGCCCGTCGAGGCCGTCGAACACCATGGCGATGAAAATGGCGATGGCGGCCGTTTCGTAGCGTCCGTTCATCGCCTGCACTATGGCGAAGTACCCGCAGAACAGCGCAGCGGTGGTGAAAAGATTGGGCAGGATGTAAATACCGCGGCGGCGTGGGCGTGAGAAGGCGGGAAGGCTCATATCGAATACGGTGCCATCTGGAGTGGATGCCGATTCTAGCGCATTGCTTCGCCGGGAATGCCGGAGGCGCGGGCGAATCGGGCGAGAGTGAATTCTTTTTGCCACCGGCGGGCGTTTTTTTAGACCTAAAAGAAATAAATAATACATTTTTTATTCTATTTTTTACTGGCAATCCCGATAAAGTGCCATATCTTTTAAACCCGCAAGAGGATGAAGCCATGAAGCGATCCACTGTTTTTCGCACGCTGCTGACGGGAGTCGCCGCGGCGGCGCTGTCATCGGGCGTTTGGGCCGACCAGACGCTGCTCAACGTTTCCTACGACCCCACACGCGAGCTTTATCAAGCGTTCAATGCCGACTTCGCCGCGCACTGGAAGAAAACGACGGGCGAAACCGTGACCATCAAACAATCGCATGGCGGTTCCGGCAAACAGGCGCGTTCGGTGATCGACGGCCTGGAAGCCGATGTTGTTACGCTGGCGCTGGCCTACGACATTGATGAAATCGCCGAGCTTGCGAGCAAACTGCCTAAAGACTGGCAAAAGAAATTCGCCGCCAACAGCGCACCCTACACGTCCACAATCGTTTTCCTGGTAAGGAAAGGCAATCCCAAAGGCATCAAAGATTGGGACGATCTGGTAAAGCCTGGGGTGGAAATCATCACGCCCAACCCCAAGACATCGGGCGGCGCGCGCTGGAATTACCTTGCCGCCTGGGCTTATGCGCTGAAAAAAAATGGCAATGACGAAGCCAAGGCGCGCGATTTCGTGGCGAAGCTGCTCAAACAGGTGCCGGTGCTCGATTCGGGCGCACGCGGTTCGACCAATACCTTTGTCCAGCGCAATATCGGCGACGTGCTGCTGGCATGGGAAAACGAAGCCCTGCTGTCGATCAACGAACTGGGGCCGGACAAGTTCGAGATCGTCGTGCCCTCGCTCTCCATTCTGGCCGAGCCGCCTGTGGCCATAGTCGAAGGCGTGGCGAAGAAGCATGGCACGGAAAAGCTGGCGAAAGCCTATCTCGAATACCTGTATTCGCCGACCGGGCAAAAGATCGCGGCGAAAAATTATTACCGTCCGCGCCATCCGGAGCATGCCGACGCGGCAGACTTGGCCCGCTTTCCCAAGCTCGATCTGATTACCATCGACGGCGTATTCGGCGGCTGGCAAAAAGCGCAGAAAACGCACTTTTCCGATGGCGGCGTCTTCGACCAGATTTATGCGCCGGGCAGCAAATAAATAATTGGCCTTGGTACTGCCCGGGTAAATTGAATACTCGGCTCGGCACGAAGGGGGGAGAAATCGTTCAGGGCTTCCCGTTCAGGGTTTCTCTCTATGAGTGGTTTCATTTTCCGGAGGGGGTAGCGTCATGACGCTACCCTCTTTGGCGCTTCGTGCCATGCGTCAAGGTCGGGCGTCCATCCGGCCGTATCTTCGCGTTTGAATATCGCCGCGACCGAGGCGCCCAAATCTACCCCAAGGTGCTCATGCGCGGCGGTGGCGCCAGCATCGCGCGCATCGGCGGCAAGTACGAAACCGCGAAAGCTCTCCCAGTCGGACGAAAATTGGCTGACAAGTATGCGCGCCAGATCATACGAGAGCGTGTTTCCATCGTCAGTCCGGAGGAAGGATTTGCCCGACCAAAACTCCTGGATCTCCTTCGTTCCCCAAAATTCAAGATGCTTCTCGTGCATTTCCCGTGCTGTGAATAGCGGTCGCGGTGGCGGGCAAAGCCGCTGCTCGGTATTGACGGCGATTCCCTCGTTGAGCCAAACGGGAATGGGAAGATGCCCAAGAACCCCATGCGTCATTTCGTGTGCGATCACTGGCTCAATAGCCCAAAGATCGGCCCTTATTGTTACAAAGTGACTGCATCCGGTGTTTATATGCATACCGCTGCTTCTTGCGAACTCGCCATCGTCCAGGTAGTACCTGGACACGTAACGGTAGTACGCATCGTCGTCATCGAAAACAATCAAGATATTCTTTTTCCATTTCGGGATGAGCGCGATGTCATGAAGGATCCGGGAAATTCGTGCTTGCGTCTTGTTCATAAAGCCCAAGGTTGCTTGGGAGATACTCCGGTCGAGAGGCGATAGAAGTATCGAATCACCCGCTTCGTCAAGATAATATTCTGGGCCGAGCGCAACACGAAGATGTTGGAGCCAGGCCATTTCGCAGGACGTCCATAACTTTGCCTGTTCGCCTGGGTCCGTCAATGAACCGAGCCATTCGGATACGGCTTTCCAATCGGGGACGGGGAACTTATTGACGTACTGTAAATATGAGCGAAAAGCAAAAGACTCGACACCGGGCGCATATAGCTCTGCCGGCGGATCGGGTTGTCGGTTTGGCGCTTTGGCCTGCGCTTTGTCATGAGCGGCGGACGGGAAAAGGGATCGAAGAAAGTTGATCATGCGGTGGTAAAGCTGTTCTGCTGTTCTTGTGAATTACCCCGTGTTTCCAGAGGGCGCCGATGCTTGAGCTTAATGTTCAAGCTGAATCCAATTGCATTCCATCCAAGCCGCGAGCGTATAAAAAACAATTTATTTGCTATTGGCTTGGAATAACTTTCGCATTATATCGATAGGATGCTCCCTGGCACAAAATTTTTTGTGTAAACATTTGCTGTTGACGAAATGACAAACAACTTGTGCGCCGAAGCGAAGCTCATGCTGGCCTGCGTCCCCGGCACGCTTCACAGCGTATGCGCTACATATCGGCGGTTTGTAACTTCAGGTTATAAGGACGAAAGTTTTTATTTTTAGGAAGTCTTTATCTGTTCTTTACACTGTTGGCGTCAATTCAGGAGAGTTTATCAATGCCAGTAAAACGATATTGGGGGCAGGCGTTTGCCGCCGCTCCGGGCGCTGGCGGCGGCGCCCGCGGTCAGGTCATTTTCCTCGCCAGACGCTGATGGCCCGAACAACGCGCGTGCTTCCAGGCTTCGGCCCCACGCTGGGACTGACGCTAACTTGGCTGTCGCTCATCGTCTTGTTGCCGCTGGCTTCGGTATTCCTGAAAGCGTCCAGCCTGTCGCTTTCCGAATTCTGGAATGTGGTGAGCGCGCCCAGGGTCGTAGCGTCCTACAAGCTCTCGTTCGGCATGTCGCTCGCCGCGGCGGCGGTCAATGGCGTATTCGGGTTGATGCTGGCGTGGTGCCTCGTGCGCTACCGCTTCCCCGGCAAGCGTCTGGTCGATGCGCTGGTCGATCTGCCTTTCGCGCTCCCCACGGCGGTAGCCGGTATTTCGCTTACCGCGCTCTATGCGAAAAACGGCTGGGTCGGCCAGTATCTCGATCCACTCGGCATCCAGGTGGCTTTCAAGCCCTTGGGCGTTATGGTGGCGCTGGTCTTCATCGGTCTGCCCTTTGTCGTGCGCACGGTGCAGCCGGTGCTCGAAGACCTCGACATCGAGCACGAAGAGGCCGCAGCCAGTCTGGGCGCTAGCCGCTGGCAAACATTTCGCCGCGTGATTTTGCCGGTGCTGCTGCCGGCGCTGCTGACTGGCTTCGCGCTCGCCTTTGCGCGCGCGGTCGGCGAATACGGTTCGGTGATTTTCATCGCCGGAAACATCCCGATGGTGTCGGAGATTACCCCGCTGATGATCATCACCAAACTTGAACAATACGACTACGTTGGCGCGACCGCGGTGGCGGAAGTAATGCTGTTGATGGCCTTCGCCTTGCTGTTCGTCATCAACGGCCTGCAAGCCTGGGCGGCCAAGCGAACGGGGAGGGACCGCTGATGGCAAGGGCGTGGCAAACCACAAGCGATCCGGCGGCGCGTTTCGAGACGCGCGCGGCCACGCGGGAAGCGCCCTGGGTGAAATGGACCTTGATCGCCATCGCGCTATCTTTCTTCGCGCTCTTTTTGCTGATGCCGCTGGCCGCGGTGTTCGCCGAAGCCCTGCGCAAAGGCTGGGCGGCCTACTTCGCCGCGCTCGTCGAACCCGACGCGCTGGCTGCTGTACGGCTCACCCTGATCGCGGCGGGCATCGCCGTGCCGCTCAACCTCGTCTTCGGCGTGGCGGCGGCCTGGGCCATTGCCAAATTCGAGTTTCGCGGCAAGCACTTCCTCATTACGCTCATCGACCTGCCATTCTCGGTTTCCCCTGTGGTCGCGGGGCTGGTTTTCGTCCTGATGTTCGGCGCGCACGGCTGGTTCGGAGCGTGGCTGAGTGAGCATGACATTAAAATTATCTTCGCCGTGCCCGGCATCGTGCTCGCCACGGTATTTGTCACCTTTCCTTTCGTCGCGCGCGAGTTGATTCCTCTCATGCAGGCGCAGGGCAGGGAGGAGGAGGAGGCCGCCATTGTGCTCGGCGCGAACGGTTGGCGTACCTTCTGGCATGTCACCCTGCCAAACATCCGCTGGGGCCTGCTCTACGGCGTCATTCTCTGCAATGCCCGCGCCATGGGCGAATTCGGCGCGGTCAGCGTGGTATCGGGCCACATTCGCGGCGAAACCAACACCATGCCGCTACAGGTGGAAATTCTCTATAACGAATACCAGTTCGCCGCCGCCTTCGCGGTGGCATCGTTGCTGGCGCTGCTGGCGCTGGCCACACTGGGGGTCAAGGCATGGGTCGAGCGCCACGCGGGGCGCGCCAGCCGGACGGTACAGGACGATGCATCATCATGAGTATCCAGGTTCGCAACATCGCCAAGCGTTTCGGCGGATTCATCGCGCTCGACGACGTGACGCTCGACTTTCCGTCCGGCGAACTGGTCGCGCTCCTGGGACCGTCGGGCTGCGGCAAGACCACGCTACTGCGCATCATCGCCGGACTGGAAAAAGCCGATGGCGGGCAAGTGCTGCTCGAAGGCGAAGACGCCTCAGCCAAGCATGTGCGCGAGCGTCAGGTGGGTTTCGTCTTTCAGCACTACGCGCTTTTCCGGCACATGTCGGTATTCGACAACGTCGCCTTCGGCATCCGCATGAAACCGCGCGCGCAGCGTCCCCCGGAACAGGCGATCCGCGCAAAGGTGCAGCGCCTGCTCGAACTCGTCCAACTCGACTGGCTGGCTGATCGTTTTCCCTCGCAACTCTCCGGCGGGCAGCGCCAGCGCATCGCGCTTGCCCGCGCGCTGGCGGTTGAGCCGCGTGTGCTGCTGCTCGACGAGCCTTTCGGCGCGCTCGATGCCAAAGTACGCAAAGAATTGCGACGCTGGCTCCGGCAATTGCATGACGAACTGCACATCACCTCGATCTTCGTCACCCACGACCAGGAAGAGGCGCTGGAAGTTGCCGACCGCGTTGTTCTGATGAACCGTGGCCGCGTCGAACAGGCCGGCGCGCCGGAAGAAGTCTACCGTCATCCCGCGACGCCTTTTGTGTATGGCTTTCTCGGTGCGGTCAACCTCTTTCACGGGCGTGTCGACGGCGAAGGTCTGCGGGTAGGCGACGACTTGCTGCCGCATCCGGCGCAGGAAGGCGGATTGTCCGAAGGTGCGCGGGTCATGGCCTTCGCCCGTCCCTACGAACTGGACATCGTGCCCGGCGACGAAGCGGGCGGCGGCATCGCGGCGAAAGTGAGCCGGGTGCTTTCCTTTGGCGTTACGGCCCGGGTCGAACTGGAGGGCAGCGATGGCCAGCACTTTGAAGTCGAACTCACGCGCGAGCGCGCCAGCGCGCTCGGTCTTGCCGTCGGGCAGGCTGTGCGGCTGGCGCCCTCCAATTTGCGGGTCTTTGAATACGAAGAAGGCGCGGGGATTTAAAGATGCTCCGATTTATTGACCCGGCAAACGAATATACAGCCGCCGTTTCATTGGTCAGGCAAACGGACATGCCAGCCACCGTTTTATTGGTCAGGCAAATGAACATGCAGCCACCGTCTTATTGGCCAGGCAAATGAACATGCAGCCACCGTTTTATTGGCCAGGCAAACGACATGCAGCCACCGTCGTATTGGGCGGGCAAACGACATGCAAACACCGTTCGGGCTGAGCTTGTCGAAGCCCGTGATTCCATGGGAAATGCCCAACGGCCAAGCCAGGGCGAACGGTATCTCTTGTCAGTACTGGGGCTAATGGACAATCTGGGTCAAATTGAGAGGAAACGAAATATGAACTTCCAGCAACTACGTATCGTGCGGGAAACCGCAAGGCGCGGTTTCAACCTTACCGCGGTAGGCAATGCCCTTTTTACCTCGCAGTCGGGCGTCTCCAAGCACATCAAGGATCTGGAAGACGAAATCGGCCTCGAACTCTTTGTCCGCCGCGGCAAGCGCCTGCTCGGGCTGACCGAACCCGGCAGGGAAGTGCTTACAATGGTCGAACGCATGCTGCTCGATGCCGCCAACATCAAGCGGCTGGCCGAACAATACGCCAGCACCGATGCCGGGCAACTTACCATCGCGACCACCCACACCCAGGCGCGCTACGCTTTGCCGCCAGTCGTCACGGCCTTCAGGCGGGACTTTCCCAAAGTCCACCTCAAGCTGCACCAGGGCAGCCCGGCGGAAATCGCGCAAATGCTGCTCGATGGCGAAGCCGACATCGCCGTGGCGACCGAAACCATAGCCGCCGTCCCGGAACTGCTCTCCTTCCCGTACTACAGCTGGCATCACGCAGTCATAGCTCCGGCCGGGCACCCGCTCGCCGCCGTCAGGCCGCTTGCGCTCGCGAATATCGTCGATTGCCCGATCATTACCTACCACGAAGGCTTTACCGGTCGCGCCCGCGTCGACAGCGCCTTTGCAGCCGAAGGACTCGCCCCTGAAATCGTCATGTCGGCTCTCGATGCCGACGTTATCAAAGCCTATGTCGGACTCGGATTGGGTATCGGCATAATCGCCTCGATGGCTTACGACGCCGCGCGCGACACCGATATCGTGCTCTTGGAGAGCCTGCACCTTTTCCCGGAAAACATCACCCATATCGCGGTGAGGCGCGGTCAATACCTGCGCGGCTTCGCTTATCGTTTCATGGAATTGTGCTCGCCGGAACTGACCGAAGATCGGATCGTCAGCAGCCTGGCCGTGGAGCAGACATGAAGCGATCTCTGTGGCGGGGCTATCGCATGCGCGGATGCCCGATGATCCGTGTCTAATGCTTTTTTGTCATTGGATTAGTTAAGTTAACGAAGCGGGGCAATCCGGTAATGCGCATTACGGGATTGCCCCGCTTCGTTTGCAATGACGTCATATTTGCCGGGCAGGG
>JAIRWW010000125.1 GCA_031268685.1 Azoarcus sp. | reverse complement strand
ACGCAACACAAGAATATGTTGCAAAAGCAGCTGCCAAAATTGCCGACCAAGGCATCGCATTAATTCAGCAAAATAAAACCACAGAGGCCATTATAGCCTTTAATAAGGTTATTGCGAAGTTCGAAGGGAAATGGACCTATGTTGAGAACAAGGAAATTTCGGAACAGATCGCCAGAGCACTTTTCAATAAAGGCGTGATACAAGACAAACAGGGGAAATTCGAAGAAACCCTTCACACATATTCTAAAATTGCTGACTCTTGCAAAGTGGTTGACAGCGAAGAAATCAAGAAATTTACTGCCAGCGCGATTAAGGAAATATTAAGAAATAGTGCGCAAACCATGGATGAGGAAACGAGTATTTTTATTGACAAACTCGCTCAAACAGGAAATAGCATTATCGTAAGCTCGGCAATAATAACTGCATTTTTATATCGGGCGGAAATACTGATCCAAAAAGGCAAAACCAAGGAGGCTATCGCAATTTACGATACTATGAAAAACCATCCTACTGGCTTTACTGAATTACATGGAGTAATAGTCCGCAAGATGAATCTGATGCGAAAAAAAGATAAAAACATTGACGAGGAATATTTCTCAAAAGACCATGAACGCTTCCTGATTGAAGCCGACCGTTTTCTGGAAAAAGGCAAATCTGGATTCAAAGGCGCTTTTGCCAATATTTCCTTGTATCTTGAAAATAAACTGAGCGATGATTCTTCCAGGGACATGATTAACAATATGCTAGGAATAGATCCCTACCGGAGTAGCTACAGAGAATCAGGCATACGCGATGCGCGTGAATTTTCCCGTGCCATAAAAAGCCTTTTTGCTAACGATGATGATCCAGAGATCAAAAAAATGTTTGAAGAAACAGATTCTGCCGACAATACGGGGAACAACCTGCTGGAATAACGGGCGCTACCATGCCAATAGTACACAACGCAGCGCAGCGAATCTTGCTTGGGTGTCTTCGCCGCAGTGTTTAATCACTCCCCCGTCTCGGCGACAATAGCTTCACTTTCCTGACAACTTATTCCTATACCGTTCGGCTTCCAATACCGCAGCAAACATGCCTATCTCTATATCACCATAATAATGCCCTTTCTTTTTATACCGTCTGATAACTTCATTGAAGACGACAAGCGCCTTTTTGGGCTTGTTTTGTTTAATCAGCAGCTCCCCCTTGATGTTCAATGTATTGGCGACCTGTAGACGTACAATGGGCGCATTATCCTTGCCATAAATTTCATCAACCCTGTCGCAAAGATCCAGTGCATCATTGATCTTCGCCTTTCCGGCCAGGAATTCGGCTTTATTGGCCAATGCCGCGGCAACTTGCGCGCGCATCTCTGGAGATTCGCTCTTCTTGTATTTCTGGATAATATCGTCGTAGATGGGGATAAGCTCTTTCTCCGGCATTTCCATTCTGCTCAATATATTTGCCCTTTTAATGGAGATATCGGCCAATTTTACCTGCACATCCAGCCGCGCATCGTCGCCGAAGCGCCCGATGATGTCGTCCAAAACAGCGAAGACGGGAATGTAATTCTTTTCCGTACTTGAATCCGCTTTTTGAAACAATCGCCAAGCTTTCGTATCAAACCCTTTAATCACATTCAAGCGGACAGCCAATGTCTCGTTCTTCCCATAATGGCGGCCAAGCTCATCGTAAGCCGCCATTTCTTCATCCACATCCCCAACACTATAAAACAACTGCCCTTTTGTATACATTGCGTCCGATACCGTCGTGCTTACCTCTGGATCTTCATCATTGCCATACCGTCGTACCAACTCATCCAAGACGTCACGAGCAGCCATTTCCTCGGCCTTGCGCAGTGCTTCCCGCTCCATAGGTGATGCATTGTTTTCGGTAAAATCCTCTTCTATGCTTCTAGGGTAAACGCTAAGGAGCCGGCTCTTTTGCATGAATGAAATAGCCACTTTCCTGCGAATTATGGGATCTTTGTCTTCACCGTAGCGCTTGACGAGAGCATTAAATGTAGCAAAGGCTGCATTGGAATATTTTCCTAAGCCAGCGTGAGGAATCTCACTATAATAAGCTACCAGAGATTCCAGTTTTTTCAGGAGGATTTGCGCAATTTCAGCACGTATGGCAGGGTCCGGATCGTCGCCATAACGTTCATCCGCTTCGTTCCATATATTTACCGCATCGTCAATACGGGTATGGCATGTACCCGACACGAGGCTTCCCTTTAATCCCAGGGCAATGACCGCGAGTCTGCGTAATTCCGTGTTCCCGCTTTTTCCAAAACGTTTGTCAATATCGTCTAAAGCAGCAATATCCTCAATTTCCTTATCATTAATTTTCTTTTCAATAGACTTAAGCGATTCTTCATCTTGAATGGGCTCATTATCGGTGCCCACTATAGCAACCGCACAGGCGCGCGCTGTTTCGCCAACAAAGCAAAGCCCAAGCATGAGCAGGCAAAGGATAAAACTGTGTAAGGTTTTCATGTAAGCTCCAATTCCAAAAGCTGCCGGCCGGTTTTAGGCTCTCATTCCTCTAACCAAGTCTGGCAGCCATGGATGTTTTTTTCAAGCCCAAGCTTTGCCCAAGAGGAGCTTCCTAAAACGGTCAAGCTGGCATTTCGCGCAAGATCACGAATTCGTTTTTCTGTTGCTTGCCGGGTTGCGGCAAAAATGACGGCGCGCCGTGCCATGCTTCGCCTCCGGGCGCGCTTCACACTGGAGTAAGATCGCGCCCTTGCAAAACATGTTTTCGCCCGAGGCACCATGAACGATCACGGCACGCTTTTCGACGCCCCTGTCCCGCCGCCCCCTTCCGACACTCTGCCCCTCGACCAGTACGCCGAACGCGCCTACCTTTCCTACGCCATGAGCGTGGTGCGCGCCCGCGCGCTGCCGCAGGTGGAAGACGGGCTGAAGCCCGTGCAGCGCCGCATCCTCCACTCGATGAACGAAATGCGCCTTGGCGCGGCGGCCCGGCATGTGAAATCGGCGCGCGTGGTGGGCGATGTCATCGGTAAGTACCATCCGCATGGCGACGCCAGCGTCTACGATGCGATGGTGCGGGTGGCGCAGGATTTTTCTCTCCGCTATCCGCTCGTCGACGGACAAGGCAATTTCGGCTCGCGCGATGGCGATTCGGCGGCGGCGATGCGTTATACCGAGTGCCGGCTCACGCCGATCGCGGAACTGCTGCTCTCCGAAATCGACCGGGGAACGGTGGATTTCAACCCCAATTACGACGGCGCTTTCGAAGAACCGCAATTGCTGCCAGCACGCCTGCCATTCGTGCTGCTCAATGGCGCTTCCGGCATCGCCGTGGGCATGGCGACCGAGATTCCCCCACACAATCTCACCGAAACCGCCGCCGCCGCCAGCTATTTGATACGGCATCCAGACGCTTCGCTCGACGACATCCTGTCGCTACTGCCCGGCCCGGATTTTCCTGGCGGCGGGCAATTGATTTCACCGCCGCAAACAATCCGTGATGCATACGCAGGCGGACGCGGCAGCCTGCGCTTGCGGGCGCGCTGGCACATCGAAGAACTGGCGCGCGGGCAATGGCGGGTCGTCGTCGATGAGTTGCCGCACGGGGTCTCGACCGCACAGGTGTTGGCCGAAATCGAGACGCTTACCAATCCGCAGCCACGTGGAAGCAAAAAAGAAACCAGCCAGGAGCAGAAAAACCTCAAGCAACTCGTACTGGGCGTGCTCGATACCGTGCGCGACGAATCGAGCGACAAAGCGCCGGTACGTATCGTGCTGGAGCCGCGATCCAGCCGCCAGGCGCGCGATGAATTCATGGCCGTCCTGCTTGCGCACACCAGTCTGGAGACTTCCGTCTCGATCAACCTCACCATGATCGGGCGCGACGGGCGGCCCCGGCAAAAAGGGCTGCTGCCGATCCTGAGCGAATGGGTCGATTTCCGCTACATCACTGTGCAGCGGCGCAGCCGCTTCCGGCTCGATGAAGTCGAGCGCCGCATTCATATTCTCGATGGGCGGATGATCGCCTTCCTGCGCATCGAAGATGTCATTCGTGTCATCCGCGAATCCAATGAGCCAAAACGGGCGCTGATCGAGGCTTTTGGACTGAGCGAAATTCAGGCCGAGGACATCCTGGAAATCCGTCTGCGCCAACTTGCCCGCCTCGAAGGCTTCAAGATCGAGAAGGAGCTGGCCGAACTGCGCGTGGAACGCGACAGCCTGCTCCGCCTGCTGGACAGCCGCGCCGCGCAAACCCGGCTGATACTGAAAGAAATCGACGCCGACGCTAAAAAATATGGCGACGCGCGCCGGACACTGATCGAAACCGTGGCCCCCGCCGCGCCCGCTGAAATCAGCGTGCCCGATGAACCTGTCACGGTCATCGTGTCGAAAAACGGCTGGGTGCGAGCCCGCCAGGGACACGGCATCGACCCTGCCACAATCGCCTATAAGGTCGGCGATTTCGCTTTCGCCGTGATCGAGACGCGCAGCGCGTGGCCCTTAGTCGTGATCGACACACATGGCCGCGCCTATACGATCAAGATATCCGAATTACCCGTCGGACGCGGCGGACGCGGCGATGGCGTGCCCGTCTCGACCTTGATCGACTTCCAGGACGGAGGCAAGCTCGCCCAGGTTCTTGCCGCCGAACCGGAGTCGCAATGGTTGTTCGCCAACAGCGGCGGCTACGGTTTCATAAGCACGCTCGCCGACGCTACTGGCCGCCAGCGCGCGGGCAAAGCCTTCATGGCGCTCGAAGGCACGGAAACCGTGCTCGCCCCGGCGCGGGTGTACGGCCAATGGATTGCCGCCATATCGAGCGCGGGGAGGATGCTGGTTTTTCCGCAAGCAGAGATGAAAGTCCAGGCGGGCGGACGCGGCGTCATCGTCATGGCGCTGGACGACGACGAGCATCTCGCCGCCATCGCCGTCCCTGCCGACGATGCTGCGCTCGAAATCGAAGGCATGGGACGAGGCAACAAGCCCATCTCCATAAGCCTGAGCACCGCCCGGCGCGAAGGGCTGCGCCACCGGCGCGCGCGGCGCGGCATGTTGCTGACGCCGAAGATCAAGCCGGAAAGGATGGCCTGAACCAGGCTGCGAGACGAACAGGCGTTTGATTTCGCCATGCGGATGCATGCGGGAGATGCTGTTCGCCCTGAAGGTTTATTTCCCGCTATCGGCTGGTATCGACCGTCCGGATCGCACACGGAGTGCAACGGCCTGCGCGCCTGCTCAATGAATGAATGAGTGCGCCCGATGAGTGCGGGCCGAGCAAGCTTCGATGGGAAAAGCCAGGAAGGGGCGGGTTTCAGGTCGCGGCGGCGCTGTCTTCCGGGCTGCCTTGCCAGCCTGTCAACAGCGCGTGAAGCGCCGCGGCGTCGGATGCGGCGAGCAATTGTTCGCGGAAGGCGCGGTCGCTGAACATTCTTGCCAGTTCCGAGAGAAGCTGGAGATGGGTGTCGTTGGCTTCTTCGGGAACCAAGAGGACGAAAACGAGGCTGACGGGGCGTCCGTCCAGGGCGTCGAACGGAACCGGGGCCGCAAGGCGGATGAATGCGCCCGCCGCTTCGGCCAGCCCCGCGATGCGGCTGTGCGGAATGGCGATGCCTTGGCCCAGCCCGGTGGAACCCAGGCGTTCCCGGGCGAAAAGTTTGTCGAATATGACGTCGCGGCCTGTGCCCAGCTGTGCTTCAAACAGGAGGCCGGCTTCTTCAAAGACGCGCTTTTTGCTGCTGGCGTCGAGGCTGGCCACGACGTTGGCCAGTGGCAGGAGAGGGGCGATAAGACTCATGGTGTATTGGCTCACACGGGCGGCCGCACTGCGCGGCCGCCGTGATGTCGGCTAACTGGAAAAGGTATTAGCGTTCGACCGCGAACTTATGCGAATCGTGGTTATACCCGGTGCTTTTTTGTTTGTATTTTTGTACTTGGCGGTCGAGTTTGTCGGCCAGTGCGTCGATGGCGGCATACAGGTCGGCGTCGACGCTTTCGACGTGGATATCCTTGCCGCGCACATGAACTGTGGCCTCGGCTTTCTGCTTGAGCTTGTCGACTGACAGAATCACGTTAACACTGGTGACATTGTCGAAATGGCGCACGACACGGTCGAGTTTTTCTGCGGTGTAGCTGCGGATGGCTTCGGTTACTTCGACATGATGCCCGGTGATGTTGAGATTCATGCTAACTCCTTTCTTATGGTCAAAGCGTTTTGCGCATGCTGAGTGGGGGAATATTGAGCGCCTCACGATATTTGGCGACGGTGCGCCGCGCGACCACTATTCCCTGCTGGCTCAAAAGGTCGGCGATTTTGACATCGGACAGGGGGCTTTTCCTGTCCTCTGCGCCGATCAGTTGACGGATCAGGGCGCGAATCGCGGTCGAGGAAGCCGCCCCGCCTGTATCGGTTGCCACATGGCTACCGAAAAAGTACTTGAGTTCAAATACGCCGCGAGGCGTGGCCATGTATTTTTGCGTAGTCACACGCGATACTGTGGATTCGTGCAGTTCCAGTTGATTTGCGATCTCCCGGAGTGTCAGTGGCTTCATGGCCACGTCGCCATGATCGAAGAACTGACGCTGCTGGTCAACGATGGCTTGCGAAACACGGAGAATTGTGTCGAATCTTTGCTGAACATTTTTTATGAGCCAGCGCGCTTCTTGCAATTGCCCGGCAAGGCCGCTGCTCCGATCTTTGTTTTGCCGCAAGAGGCTGGCGTATAACTGGTTGATGCGCAGTTTCGGCATGGCTTCGTGGTTGAGAAACACTGTCCAGTGTCCACGAATTTTACGCACTACCACGTCGGGCAGCACGTAACGGGTTTCTTCGCTCGAATGACGGGAGCCGGGATGGGGATCGAGGCTGCGGATGAGCGTTTGCGCTTCGCGCAAGGCGTTGTCGTCGCATTGGGCCA
>JAIRWW010000300.1 GCA_031268685.1 Azoarcus sp. | reverse complement strand
TCCTGCGTCACACATGGCTTTTCGCCCAAATACAGCCGGATGCCTGCAACTAAGGACTCGAAGTATTTTGCGCTATCGGAGCATTCGATTAAGTGAAGCAATTCTTCGGCGCGGCCCAGGGCAACCAAAAAGATAGAGATTCTGATCACTTGCTCTATATCTTCTGCGTTGTCGTCATTGCATGAGATATCGGATAAAAACAAGCTCAGCAGCTTGGCGCTATCATCAAAAATCACTCGCGCCTCAGTGAAATTACCTGTATCACCATAGGCATCTATCAGTTTGGCAGATGCATTGCCGCGTACAAGCCGCACTTCTTCCGAGTCGCCAAACTCCCGCATCGCATCGAAGATCGCGCGCGCTTCGGCAAGATCGCCAGCGTCGCCGTAGTCATAGATCAGATTGACAGACGCTTTGGCACGTTCAAGCTGCACTTTCTCAGAATCGCCAATCTCCCGCATCGTATCGAAGATCGCGCGCGCTTCGGCAAGATCGCCAGCATTGCTATAGCCATAGATCAGATTGACAGACGCACTGGCGCGTTCAAACACCACATCCTTGGAATCGCCGAGATCCCACATCGCATCGAAGATCGCTCGTGCTTCGGCAAGATCGCCAGCATTGCCGTAGTCATAGACCAGACTGGCAGACGCCTTAGCACGTTCAAGCCGCACTTCTTCCGAATCGCCAAACTCCCGCATCGCATCGAAAATCGCTCGCGCTTCGGCAGGATTTCCAGCTTTGCTATAGGCACAAGTCAGACTGACAGACGCATTGGCGCGTTCAAGCAACACTTCCTTGGAATCGCCAAGCTCCCGCATCGCATCGAAAAGCGCTCGTGCTTCGGTGAGATCAGCAGCGTCGCCGTAGTCATAGACCAGACTGGCAGACGCCTTGGCGCGTGCAAACCGCACATCCTCAGAATCGCCAAACTCCCGCATCGCATCGAAGATCACACGTGCTTCGGCAAGATCGCCAGCTTTGCCGTAGTCATAGATTAGATCGACAGACGCCTTAGCGCATTCAAACCGCAGTTTCTCAGAATCGCCAAACTCTCGCATCGCAGCCAAAAGCGCACGTGCTTCGGTGAGATCGCCAGCATCGCCATAATTGCGGATTAAATTGAAAGACGCACTGGCGCACTCAAACAGCACTTCCTCCGAGTCGCCGAATTCTCGCATCGCATCGAAAAGCGCGCGTGCTTCGGTAAGATCGCCTGCATCGCCATAGACGCGGGCCAGATTGTAAGACGCCATGGCGCGTGCAAGCTGCGCTTCTTCCGAATCGCCGAACGTCCACATCGCATCGAAAATTGCCCGCGCCTCAGCGAGATTGCCCGTATTGCCATAGGCGCAAACCATGTTGACAGACGCATTGGCGCGTTCAATCTGTGCTTCTTCCGAGTCGCCAAACTCCCGCATTGCATCGAAAATCGCTCGCGCTTCGGCAGGATTTCCAGCTTTGCTATAGGCACGAATCATATCGACAGATACACTGGCGCGTTCAAGCAACACTTCCTTAGAATCGCCAAACTCCCGCATCGCATCGAAAAGCGCTCGCGCTTCGGTAAGATTGCCAGCATCACCATAGTCGCTAATCAAATCGGCAGATGCCTTGGCGCGTTCAAGCTGTGCTTCTTCCGAATCGCCGCCCTGAGTTTTGTGGGAAAGCAGTGTTTCCTCTGTAAAACGTTTTTCCGTCATGTCGTCAATTCTGTTCTCTATATTCTTGCCAGCTTCGTAGATTTTTCGCGCCGCCCATGAGCGCCCCTGGCAGAAGTTGTTATCAACAAAAACGCAACGAAGCCTCCTGCCGACTGCAAATACATTGCCAACAATTTTGTTGACAATGTTCCGGAAAGTCGCCAGACCTGAATAGCATCGAATGCTATATTGTCCGCCATCCATCTTCCCTTCTACGCGAAAGAAAGCACGCCATGCCTAATCCCTACGAATCCGAATTCACACTGTTCATGCGCGAATGGCTGGAGCAACATCCCGAACAGCGCGAATTGCGGCGCACTGGTCTCGCCCTGTGGTGGGACAAACCGCAAGATGCCAGGGCGCGCCGCGGCTACGCCGCCGCCCGCATGCCAGCCAAACCTTATTGTTACGACATCAACGCTTGAAACGGTGCGCCCTTTTGCGCCGCATGACCGCTTTACCGCTCCACGCGGCGGGCAGCCAGGCCAAGCCATTCGTGCAGCGCAAACCAGCCCGCATAAAATGAACTTGGATTCGGCAAGGCGGGCAAGATGTCGCCGCTGTACCGGCTGCTCAACCATGCTGTCGGGGCCGCCACCGTGTCGAGTCCCTGCGATGCGAATTCGGCTTGGGAGCGCCGCATGTGAACGGCGTGGGTGACAAGGACAACGCGGCCGATACCGGCAGGTTTGAGCAGGGCGGCGCTGTTGCGGGCATTCTGGCGGGTGTCGAGCGCGGCGTCTTCCACCCAGGTCACGGGAATTTTGAACTCATCTTCCAGCACCGCCTTCATCAGCAGCGCCTCGGGCGTCCGCCCTCCGGGCGCACCGCCGCTGACCAGTACCGGCAAGCCGGTTTCACGCGCAAGCCGTGCGCCGTAGCGCAGGCGTTCGAGCGTCATGCGGCCTACGGTATCGCCGCCATATTCCGGCGCATCGTACATGCGTCCGCCGCCCAGGATCACGATAGCCTGTGCGCTCTTGGCTTCATCAGGCTGGATCGGGGCTGCCGGTTCGATCGACGACAGCATCCAGTCTGTTACGGCGGGAGTGACCAGAAGTACGCCGACGGCAAGGCCGAACCAGGCCAGGACGGCGCCGCCTCGCCAGCGGCGGCTGATGAAAAGCAGTCCGATAAAAATAAGGACCAAAGGCAAAAGCGGCGGCAGGATCAAGGCCGAGACTGTCTTTTTCATCCAGAAAAGAAAAAAAGGCGAGAAAAGTTCCATATTGTTTGTCCGAAACGGGCGTGGCAAGTATTATCGCTATATTCGACCATGGCGTTACATGGCACAAGATCCGGCGTCATTCCATTTTATTTTTTATGGATGTCCGTCAGGGAGGGCGGATCATGCGGCAATTGATATGGAGTTTTATAGCGGCGCTGCTGATTTATGGCGTATGGCAATTTTTCCTCGCCCTGCGCATCCGGAATCAGCCGAAGCCGCTGACTGAAGGCCCCAGGACGGAGGCGGGCGTGGACGACGATCTTTTCGACTATGCGCCCCTGCCGCCAAAAGAGCCGCCGCCTTCCGCTTTGCCGGAACCGGAAAGCATTGTGCGAAACATCGCGCCAAATAATGCCTTCGATCCTTTCGCACTCGAATTTGAGTTGCAGCGCTTGCGGCGCGAAGTCGAGCGCATGCGGGAAATGTTTGAAATCCAGCACCAGGAAATCAATACGCTGCGCGCTGAAATGGAGCGTATGGCGACGAAACCGGAAGCCCCCATGGTAGTGCCAACGGAGCCTGATGTTTCTCCTGAATACGATGAGGCGCTGGCGCTGGCGCGGCGCGGAGTGATGGCCGATGTCATCGCCACGCGCTGCGGTATCAGCCGCGCCGAAGCCGATCTGGTCGCATCGCTTGCCGCACGCGCACGGCAGCAGGAAATGCAAGACAGGCTGTCATGATGCGGAAATTCGCCGCAGCAGCCGATTTGCGCCGCAAGGCCCTACTCCGCGCAGGTTTCGCCATAACGCTGGCAACCGCCTTGCTGATAGCCACGCTGTGGTACGAGTATGGCGGCGAACCGGCGGCACTGGTTGTCAGTAGACCCGCGCCGCCGCCCGAAGTCAGCTACCCCATATACGCCATAGATGCGGCATCGGGCGAGGCCATCGTGCCCGTCGATGAAATCATCGCCAACGCGGTGGAAAACGCTTCCATTCCTCCAGCATCGGAAGCCGCAGCGCCAGAGCAGGAAACCGCTCCGCAAGCCACCGCACCAGAATCCGAGCCGCCCACAGCGGGCGCGGTGGGCGCGGTGGCTGAGCCGCCGCTTCCTTCCGAGCCGCCGCCCCCTTCATTGCAAAGCGGATATTTTATTCAGCTGGGCGTGTTCGATTCCATGGACAATGCCAAAAGCCTGCTCGACAATGTTTTGGCATCCGGCTTGCCCGCCCATACTCAGGCGCGGGTCGTCGTCGGGCCTTTTCGCAATAAAAGCGAAGCCGAGGCGGCGAGGCGCCGTCTGAAAAGCATCGCCGAAGGTATCGTGCTGCCGCCACTAAAAACCGGTAAAGCAACCGCGAAAGCGGCCAGCAAACCGAAGCGGCGGGCAGCAAAATAATTCACCCGCAACGCGGGCCGTTTCAGACAACGGGGGAGCCTATGAAGATCGACAGTCCGGTATTGGGCGCGATAGAAGTTTCCGATGACAAAGTGATCGAATTCCCGGCGGGTCTGCCAGGGTTCGAGAATTCGCGCCGTTTCGTGCTGCTGCATGAAGAAGGCGGCGGCGGCAAGGTGTTTCTGCTCCAGAGCGTAGACGACGCCAGCCTTGCATTTTCGCTAACAGGGCCGGAACAGCTCGGCATTACATACGAGTTTCCGCTCACGGACGAGGAAATCGCCGCTCTGCGCCTGTCGCGCCCTGAAGACGCCGCGGTGGCCGTCATCGTCCGCAAGAGCGGGGATGCTCCCGCAGAAGCGGGCCTGCGCGCCAATTTCATGGCGCCGCTGGTCATCAACATTCGTCAGCAGCGCGGATTGCAAAAAGTCATCGACAAACTCAGCTACGACATCATTTTGCGCGTTCGCGGCTGAAAGCGCGGGTATCATGCCAAGGGGCGCGGAGAACCCGCGCCCTTTTCTTTTTCCCCTTTTTCCGGAATACAGGCATGACCCGCGAGACCGTTTCCACGCCCGCCGCGCCCGCCGCCATCGGCACTTATTCGCAAGCCGTGAAAGCTGGCAATACCGTTTATTGTTCGGGACAGATCGGCCTCGATCCCCAAACGGGCCTGATGGCCGAAGGCTTCGAGGCGCAAGCCGTCCGCGTTTTCGAGAACCTGAAAGCTGTGGCCGGAGCCGCTGGCGCTTCACTTTCGCAGACTGTGCGTATCACCATTTATCTCACCGACTTGAGTAATTTCGCCAAAGTCAATGAAATCATGGCGCGCTATTTCGACGAACCTTATCCGGCGCGAGCAGCGGTCGGCGTCAAAGAATTACCGAGGGCTGCACTGGTCGAAGCCGACGCCGTAATCGTCACCGGCTGATACCGGCCCTGCGCGGGAACGCGGCTACGTGAGCGCGCCAAACCGCTGGCCGGCGGAAAACAGCCGTCAGGCGCGCCTGCTGGCCAAGCTCGATATCTGCCGTCCGGAAGATCTCATAGTCCATCTGCCCCTGCGATACGAGGACGAAACCCGTCTCACTCCGATCGCGCAACTGGCTCCCGGCGAAACCGCGCAAATCGAAGCCGTAGCGCTTTCCTGCGAAATTGCCCGGCCACGCCAGCAATTGCTTGCCCGCATGCGTGACGCCGAGGGCGGCGAAATCATCGCTCGCTGGATCAACTTTTACCCATCGCTGCAAAAGCAGTTGACGTCCGGATGCCGCTTCCGGCTTTTCGGTGAAGTACGCGATGGTTTTTTCGGCGTCGAAATGGTGCATCCGCGCCTGCGCCCGGTGGCGGAAGATGAGCCGCTGCCGCAAGCCCTGACCCCCGTCTATCCGGCGACTGCGGGCCTTTCCCAGACCGCTTTGCGCGGGCTGGTGGATTTTGCGCTGCAAAACACGCAGCTTGATGAGCTGCTCCCCGCCGAACTTTGCCGCCGCCTCGATCTGCCCGGCTTTGCCGAAGCCATCCGCAGTCTGCACCATCCGCCGCCTGAAGCCGATGCGCACGCGCTGGAAACTCGCACGCATCCGGCGTGGCAGCGTATCAAGTTCGAGGAATTGCTCGTCCAGCAACTCTCGCTGCGGCGAGCTTACAATGCCCGCCGCATCCACGAAGCGGTAAGCCTTCCGCCGCGCCAGACCTTGACCGCCGCTTTGCGCGAGCGCCTGCCATTCGCCCTCACGGCTGCGCAATGCCGCGCGGTGGAAGAAATCGCCGCCGATCTCGCCGCCCCCCGCCCTATGCAACGGCTCCTGCAAGGCGACGTCGGCAGCGGCAAAACCATAGTCGCCGCCTGCGCCATGCTGCAAGCCGCCGAAAACGGCTGGCAGGCCGTGTTGATGGCGCCCACCGAAATTCTTGCCGAACAGCATTACCGCAAACTCGCCGCCTGGTTCGAGCCGCTCGGCCTCAACATCGCCCGGCTTTCGGGCAAACGCAAAAAGCGCGAACGCGAAGCCGAACTCGCCCGACTGCGTAATGGCGAATGCCTGCTCGCCGCAGGCACGCATGCCTTGATCGAAGACCCGGTCGATCTCCCCCGCCTCGCGCTGGCAGTCATCGACGAACAGCACCGTTTCGGCGTGCGCCAGCGCCTGGCCCTGCGCGACAAGGGCGCTTCCGGCGCGCGTCCCCACATGCTGATGATGTCGGCAACGCCGATCCCGCGCACGCTGGCGATGACTCATTACGCCGACCTCGATGTCACGGCGCTCGACGAACTGCCGCCCGGGCGCACGCCCATCGCAACCCGGCTGGCCTGCGCCACGCGCCGCGAAGAAATCGTCGCCCGCCTGAAAGCCGCCTGCCTTGACGGCCAGCAAGCTTACTGGGTGTGTCCGCTAATCGAGGAATCGGAAGCCCTGCAACTGAAAACCGCGCTCGAAACCTGGGAAACCCTGAAGGCAGCCCTGCCTGAATTGCGTATCGGCCTCATCCATGGCCGTCTCAAGAGCGAAGAAAAAGCGGCGGCGATGGCCGCTTTCTCCGCGGGCGAACTGCATGTGCTGGTGGCGACCACGGTCATCGAGGTCGGCGTGGACGTGCCCCGCGCCAGCCTGATGGTGATCGAACATGCCGAACGCTTCGGCCTCGCCCAATTGCACCAACTGCGTGGCCGCGTCGGACGCGGCGCGGCGCGCTCCACCTGCGTGCTCCTGTACGAGCGTCCACTGTCAGAGACCGCGCGCGCGCGGCTCAAGGCAATCTACGAACAAAGCGATGGCTTCGCCATAGCCCGCGAAGACCTGCGCATCCGCGGCCCTGGCGAATTCATCGGCGCGCGGCAAAGCGGGCTGCCCTTGCTGCGCTACGCCGACCTGGAAACTGACAGCGACATGATCGGCAC